>CALWEE010000122.1 GCA_944376975.1 uncultured Lachnospiraceae bacterium | reverse complement strand
GATTCCCGAGTGGCCAAAGGGGGCAGACTGTAAATCTGTTGTCGACGACTTCGAAGGTTCGAATCCTTCTCCATCCATTCGCTGAAAGATATATCTTTTGGCGATCCAATTTAATAACGCGGGGTGGAGCAGTTCGGTAGCTCGTCGGGCTCATAACCCGAAGGTCGTAGGTTCAAATCCTGCCCCCGCAATTTCTTTGAAATCTTTTCAAAAGGATAAGCCCAGATAGCTCAGTTGGTAGAGCAGAGGACTGAAAATCCTCGTGTCACTGGTTCGATTCCGGTTCTGGGCATGATGGGGTATTAGCTCAGTCGGTAGAGCACTTGACTTTTAATCAAGTTGTCCGGGGTTCGAATCCCCGATGCCTCATAAAAAGCTTTGAGTTATCTCAAAGCTTTTTTTGTTTTAAACACGTTCCATGTCGCGGTAAAATATAGTATAATGATTGTTATATCGGACACGCGATTGGAATTGTTGATTATGGAGGAGAGTTATGAGAAAAACAAAGATCATCTGTACATTAGGACCCGCGTCTGAAAATGAAGAAGTTTTGAGAAAATTGATAATAGAAGGCATGGACGTGGCCAGGTTCAACTTTTCCCATGGATCTCATGAGGAACAGAAGATCAAACTGGAACGGCTCGTCAAACTGAGAGAAGAACTGCAGATGCCCGTGGCGGCGCTGCTGGACACAAAAGGACCGGAGATCCGTCTGGGCACATTTGCCGACGGACCGGTCAAGCTGAAAAGAGGCAATAAGTTTACGCTGACGACCCGGGATGTCCAGGGCAATGAGGGCATTGTTTCCGTATCGTTCAAAGACCTTCCGAAAGACCTTCAGGTTGGCGACAGGGTGCTTATCGACGACGGTCTGGTCGAGCTTGTGGTGGATGAAGTGGATGAGACCGATATCCATTGTACCGTCAGCAACGCAGGCGTCGTATCGGACAAAAAAGGCGTCAATGTGCCCAATGTAAAGGTATCCATGCCGTTCATCAGCGAACAGGATTATAAGGATATCTGCTTTGGTATCGAGAACAATTTTGACTTTATCGCCGCGTCTTTCACGCGGACGGCCGACGATATCCTTGAGATCAGGCGGATATTAGAAAAGAAGAAATGCCATTCCATCAATATCATAGCGAAGATCGAGAATATGCAGGGCGTGGATAATATCGACGACATCATCCGGGTGGCAGACGGCATCATGATCGCCAGAGGCGATATGGGCGTTGAGATCCCGCTGGAAGAAGTGCCCGTTATACAGAAGAAGATCATCCGGAAAGTGTATGAAGCAGGCAAACAGGTCATCACAGCGACCCAGATGCTGGATTCCATGATGAAGAATCCGCGGCCGACCCGGGCGGAGGCGACAGACGTGGCCAATGCCATTTACGATGGAACGAGCGCGATCATGCTGTCCGGCGAGACAGCTGCCGGACTGTATCCGGTGGAAGCGCTGAAGACCATGGTCAAGATAGCGACCCGGACAGAAAAAGATATCAATTACGAACGGCGTTTCAGAGAGTTTGAAGGCGGCCGGAGGATCGACGCCACCAACGCCATCTCCCACGCCACATGTACGACAAGTATGGACCTGAAAGCTTCGGCGATCATCACGGTAACGAAATCCGGCGGAACAGCCCGGATGATCTCAAAATACCGTCCGACCTGTCCCATCATCGCCTGCGCCATGACAGACAATGTCTGCCGTCAGCTGAACCTTTCCTGGGGCGTGCGTCCGCTCGTCATCGAAGAGAAGAAGAGCACCGACGATCTGTTCAACCACGCGGTGGATATGGCCCAGGCAAAAGGTTACGTGAAACAGGGCGATGTGGTCGTTATCACGGCCGGCGTGCCTCTGGGCATCTCGGGAACGACCAACATGATCAAAGTCCATGTGGTGGGCCATATACTTGCCACGGGAAACGGCATCAATAAACGGAAGACGTGTGCCAGGCTCTGCGTCTGCAAGACACGGGAAGACCTGAAAAGCCAGTATAAACCCGGCGATGTCATCGTTATCTCGGAAACAGACAATAAAATGATGGAACAGATCAAGTCGGCTTCCGGTATCGTTGTGGAAAACACGAATGAGAACGGCCACGCGGTGACCGTTGGATTAAGCCTGGATATACCGGTCCTTATCGGCGTGGACAGCGCTACGGATATACTGAAGACAGGCGCCGTGGTAACAATAGACAGTGAAAACGGCGTTATCGTGGCCGGTTGATGGGGAAGATACAAAAAACGAGGTGGGGATCATGGAAAAACAACTGAAGAAGATATGTATGAAAAAACGGCTTCCGGCCATCATCATCCTTTTTATCGCGGCTATCGCGCTGCTCGTCCTTTGGCTGCCGGACCTTTTCCTGTATATGAAAGGACCGGCGCAGCTTTCGGACCTTACCGTGGATGAATTGTCCGGAGCTTATGTGGAAGCCCATATTGAAGGCATTTATGACTGGTATGCCCAGGACGTGGAAACATCCGGAAGCTCGGAGAAGATCGTGGCGAGGGAATATCTCATACCGGTGGGTGAATATGAATATATGAGCCTGTACGCGCCGGAAAAATACCTGAGCGAAGCGGATGCCCTTATGGAGGAGACCCAGGCCTATCTTATGGATCCGTCATCCCAGATCAGCGGTTCCATCACGGTGACGGGAACGATCCTTCCCATGGAAGACGAGAGCCTTCAGTTTTATCATGAATATCTGGAATATGACAGCATGGACGCCCAGACTCAGGCGCTGTTCCTGCCGCTCTGTCTGAGGGTGGACTATGTCAATGAGACGCCGCTTGGCCGATTGTTCTTTCTGACAGGAGCCGGCGCGGCGCTTTTCCTGGCGGCGGTCATCGTAACGGCGCTGACGGTGAAAAACGGCGGGTGCAAAGAACTGAAAAAATTCCTGGAACAGTCCGGCGATCCGGCAGCCTGCGAAGCCAAACTGGACCATTTTTATGAAACGGTGCCGGAGGTGAACGGCGTCCGGGCGAATGGATCGTATATCATGTTCTGGTCCGGTTCGTCATTCCACATAGTTGGATCGGAAAAAGTTTTGTGGGCCTATATACATCGCACGGCGCATAAGCTTTACGGCATCATAAAGATAGGCGTCACGAATCAGGTCATCCTGCGGACGGATACCGGAAAAGCCGTTACCATAGGCGTAAGATCCGAGGCGGCGGGCCAGGAGATATTGGAATACATAGAGCGTTCTGTCAACCATATCATTGTAGGATATACCGATGAATTAAACCAGCTGTTTATGACGGATATAGAAGGTTTTAAACAGGTGTGCAGACAAAAAGAGAGTGGATCTTCAGAAAGATGAACGGGAGCGGCAGCGCCTTCTGGCGGTCAGGCTCATTGAAACGATGGAGCCCAAACTGGCCGTTATCCTTGGGAAATGGACATCCGATCATTACCTGATCGAAGATGTGATGCTGGATACATGGGAATTGATGCTCAAGCATATGGATATACTGGAAGACCATCCTAATCCGGAAGGCTGGATCGTCAAGACCGCGAAATATACGATGTGGAAAGAACTGAGGAAACAGAAAGCCCGGCAGGAAAGGGAAAAAGATATACTGATGGCCCTTGACGGCTATGCCCGGGACATGATGGAGCAGGATGAACAGTTCTTCGACGCGTACAGGAAAATCCTTTCCGATGAGGAGATCCGGCTTTTGAAACTGATCTACGTTTACGGCGTCGATCATAAAACGGCGGCAGGCTATCTGGGCATCAAACCCGCCGCGTGCCGCAAACGAGTAGAAAGGATCCGTCGGAAGATAGAAAAATTTTATCTGGACAGAACGGAAGAATAAAAAATCCCCACTGGAGGGTTGACCTTCAATGGGGATTTTTTGCTTATCAGTAGTTCGCGCTCCTTAATTCAAAGTAAGCCTGGGGATGGGAGCATACCGGACATACTTCCGGCGCTTTCGGGCCCACATGGATATGTCCGCAGTTTGAGCACTGCCAGATCATATCGCCGTCGCGGGAAAATACGATGCCTTCCTGGATGTTGGAGAGAAGTTTGCGGTAGCGTTCTTCATGCTCCTTTTCAATGGCGGCGACGCCGTCGAACAGTTCCGCGATATGGTCGAAACCTTCAGCGCGGGCTTCTTTCGCGAACTGAGCGTACATATCTGTCCACTCATAATTTTCGCCGCTGGCCGCGTCTGCCAGATTGGCTTCGGTAGACGGCATGCCGTCATGAAGCAGTTTAAACCAGATCTTCGCGTGTTCTTTTTCGTTTTTCGCGGTTTCTTCAAATAATCTTCCGATCTGTACATAGCCGTCTTTTTTGGCCTTGCTGGCGTAATAGAGATATTTTGTATGCGCCTGGGATTCACCTGCGAAAGCGGCCATTAAGTTAGCTTCTGTTTTTGAACCTTTCAGTTCCATGATAAAACCCTCCTTTAAAATAGTAATGATTATTGTTATTAAATTTATCATACCTGTTCCGACGCCGTTTGTCAAGCGTTAAATACAAAGAAAAGCGGGTTACAGGACAGGCGTTTCTTTTAGTATATCCGCGATCAGGTCCCGTTCATCCATGGGATATTTTACACCTTTGATCTCCTGGTAATCTTCGTGTCCTTTTCCGGCCAGCACGATCACATCGCCGTCTTCGGCGTGGGTCATGCAGTAGTGGATCGCCTCTTTCCGGTCCGGGATCGTGACGTATTTCCCGGAGGCTTTTTTGACGCCTGTAAGGATATCTTCGATGATCGCCATAGGTTCTTCAAAACGGGGATTATCGGACGTGACAACGGTCAGGTCGGCCAATTTGGAAGAGATCTCGCCCATTTCAAACCGGCGGTGGGGATCCCGGTTCCCGCCGCATCCGAAGACGCAAACGAGCCGTTTGGGATGGTATTCCCGAAGGGACAAAAGCAGGCTTTCAAGCGCCATGGCGTTGTGGGCGTAATCGATCATCAGCGTGAACCGGGGCGACACCGGGATGATCTCCGCGCGTCCCTTGACCCGGACATCTTTTAACGCCTTTGCGACAGAGGCGGCGTCCACGCCGAAATTCAGGCAGATGGCTATGGCCGTCAGGGAGTTGTAAACGCTGAACGTGCCGGGAATATCGACTTCTACGGGCATGGACTGATTGCCTTCCAGCTGATAGGTCACGCCCAGGCAGCCGGGTTTTTGGAGCAGCCGGATATCTTTTGCCCAAAGATCGTTTTTATCGGACAGACCAAACGTTTCCACATCGCAGGTGTGCCCGTCCAGCATCCGGTCCAGATGGGGATCGTCCCCGTTGAAGATGCCGTGACGGCATTGCTTGAAAAGAATGGCTTTGCAGCGGGCGTAATCGTCAAAATCTTTGTGCTCGTTGGGCCCGATATGGTCCGGTTCCAGATTGGTGAAGATACCGTAGTCAAAGGTAAAACCGGATACCCGATGGAGCATGAGGCCCTGGGATGAAACTTCCATGACGACACAGTCGCAGCCCGCGTTGACCATTTCGCGGAAATATTGCTGGACCATGTAGGATTCCGGCGTGGTGTTGGCCGCTTT
>CALWEE010000121.1 GCA_944376975.1 uncultured Lachnospiraceae bacterium | reverse complement strand
AGCTGACAGCCGATTTTGAAGTGCTGGCGACCAGCCGGCCGGTTGTGGAAAGCGTGATCGAAAAGCTTTCCCTCGATCTGACCTATGGAGAACTGGTCGATATGATCACGGTCAGCAATACGGCGGATACCCGTATCCTTCGGATCACCGTGGAACATCCCCAGCCGGAGATGGCGGCCAGCATCGCCAACGCCATGGCGGACGCCACGGCGGACAGCGTGGCTGAGATCATGAGCACCGACCGGCCGAGCATTGTGGAAGACGCGGTCGTTCCCACGTCCCAGTCAAGCCCGAGCCTGGTGAAAAACGCGGCTCTCGGCGGTTTTGGCCTGGCCTTCCTCGTGGCGGCGGTCATCGTGATCCTTCATCTGACCGACGATACGGTGAAGAACGAAGACGACGTGAAGAAATATCTGGGCCTGAATACCCTGGCTTCCCTTCCGGTATCCAAAAACCAGAAATCTTCAGAGTCCCACGCGAAAAAAAGCGTCATAAAGAGCGACGCCGTAAAAGAGCATGAACGGAAGCATGGCGAGAAACAGTAAGACAGGAGCGTGGACAAAATGAAAAAAGGCATACGGAATCTGCTCATTGTTCTATGCCTGCTCATCGCCGGCGTCTGCGTCGGGTTTATCGCGCTGACGCTGATGAACCGGCAGCGGAATGAACAGATCTACGATGAAGTGAAAGAACAGGTGAAGACGACAACGGCGCAGACACAGGAAACGCAGGCCGAGACCCGGGAAAGCGTCACCAAGGAGACGGTGGCCGGAGCCGACGGGACGGTCATTGATTTCGACGCGCTGACGGCGATCAATCCGGACATCTACGCCTGGATCGAGATACCGGGAACGCGGGTGGATTATCCCATCGCCCAGAGTCCCACCAATGACTATTACTATCTGAACCATACCATCGAAGGCGCGGAAGGTTATCCCGGTTCCATTTATACGGAACGGAAAAACCATAAAGATTTTTCCGATTTCAACACGCTGATCTACGGACATGACATGAATGACGGAAGCATGTTCAAAGGCCTTCACGATTACGAGGACCTGACGTTCATGCAGGAAAATCCGTATGTGTACATATACCGTCCGGAGGGCCGGCTGACCTACCGGATATTCGCGGCTGTCGTTTACGACGACCGGCATATCCTGCTGACCTATGATTTTTCCAAAGACGAGGACCGGCAGGCGTTCTTAGACAGCCTGGATACAGGTGATGAACGGAATGTATTTGACGATTCGGTGGAAGTGACGGCCGACGATCGGATCATCACGTTAAGTACCTGCATCGGCGACGAATCGACCCACCGGTTTCTTGTAGGAGCGGTATTGACAGATGAAGAATAAAAAGATCGTCGCCCTGGCCGCGGCAATGCTCGTGTTGGCCGCCGCTGTCCTGACCGTGGTGATCGGAAACCGCTATCTGCGGTCCAGAGAGCCGGAGGACGCCACAGGCGAGACGGTGCTCGGAACAGAGGCCACATTTGACAGGCATATCACCTATAATGGAAAAACCTATACATTTAACCCGAACCTGACCACCTGCCTGTTTTTGGGCGTGGACACCACCGGAGAGGTGAACGTGGAAGAACATCCCGGAGCGGCAGGCCAGGCGGACAGCATCATCCTGTTTATCATGGACACGGAAACCGAAGAGACGACCATGCTCCAGATATCCAGGAACGCCATGGTGGACGTGGACGTTTACGGCTTTGACGGCAGAAAGATCTACGCGGCCAAGGCCCAGCTGGCGCTCCAGTACGGCTATGGCGACGGCAAGACCCGGAGCAGCTGGCTCATGAAACAGCGGGTATCCGAATTACTGAACGGGATCCCCATCGACTCCAGTCTGGCCATGAACATTGACGGCATTTCCGCGGCCACCGACCTGATCGGCGGCGTGACCCTGACGATACCGGAGGACTATACCTCCATAGATCCGTCCTTTAAAAAAGGCGCGACGGTAACGCTCAAAGGCGAACAGGCGGAAAAGTATGTCCGGTACCGGGATATCACCGAGACGGGCAGCAACGAAGGAAGAATGGAAAGACAGACCCAGTTCATCCAGGCTCTTTTTGGCCAGATGAAAAAAGAAGGCGGAAGGAGCACCTCATTTTACCAGACTGTACTGGATGCGCTGGATGACCATATAACGACAGATCTGAGCGCGGAAGATCTGAAGAACTTATCGGAATATGAGCTGACCGATACCGAAACCCTTCCGGGGGAGGTGGCGGAAGGCGACCGTCACGATGAATTTTACGTGGACGAAGACGCGCTGGAACAATTAATCGTGGAATTATTTTACCTGCCGGATCAACGGGGGGAAGAATAATTTAATAAATCAAAGGAGGTAAAAACCAATGAAAAGAGGACTCAGGAAAGCAGTCGCTCTGCTTTCAACAGTAGGCGTTGTCTGCGCGATGAGCATTGGCGTCCTGGCAGCAGGAAGCCCGGCGCTCAACAATGGTTCTGGTACCGACGCGAATGGTAACGCGGTCGAAGTGACCGTAGGCCAGGTTGATACTAGTGACGCGGCAGTCAGCGAAGCTGTCGGCGCGATCAGCACAGATCAGGGTCTGGCAGATATCCTCGGGGATGCCTACACAGAAGGCATGGCTGTTGCCAGTGTAAGCGATGTTACCGTTCCTGACGGAACCGCTTTCCCGGTAGAGCTGACGTTTGAGTACCCGGGTATCACACCGGATACCAACGTTGTCCTGCTCCACTGGACAGGCTCAGTCTGGGAAGTTATCCCGACTGTTGCCGGCGATGGCGTCATCACCGGTACATTCAAAGATCTGTCTCCTGTAGCCGTTGTTATCGGTACATCCGGCGAAGTTGTGACTCCGGGTGGTGATACCACAACAGACGGCACGACGACAGACAGCACGACAACAGACGGCGGCGCGACATCCGGAACAGCTTCTGAAAGCGCGTCCGGAACAACCTCTCCGAAGACTGGCGTTGACAACAGCATGCTGATGTTCGCCGGCCTGACAGCCGTTATCGCTCTTGCGGGCGTATGCGTACTGAAAACAAGAGAAGTTGCCTGATGATCACGTCATGACGTGAGAGACAGCGGGAACGGCTGCGAAAAGCAGCCGTTTCCCGACTGTCTTAAAAAGACAGGAGGCGTACAGATGCTCCAGGGACTTACCGATATACACTGCCATCTCCTGCCAGGCGTGGACGACGGACCGGACGAGATGGAGGAAGCCGTCCGGATACTCCGGAAAGAATATGACGACGGCGTGCGGCAGCTGATCGTGACGCCCCATTACCGAAAGGGCATGTTTGAAACGGAAATGGAAAAGATCGTTTTCGCTTATCTGGCTTTGCGCCGGGAAGCGATGAAGATCGACAGCTGTCTGCGGCTTTATCTGGGATGCGAGTTCCACGCCCACTCCAAGATGGAACAGGAGCTGGAAGGAAAGATAAGGCCCACGCTGGCCGGAAGCCGGTATGTGCTGACAGAATTTTCCTCATCCCACAGTTATGAACGTATCCGCAACCAGGTGAGCGGATTATGCCGGAAAGGCTTTCTGCCTGTCCTGGCTCACATTGAACGCTATCCCTGCATCAGCCAGGACATGGACCGGGTCCGGGACATCAAGGCGTGCGGGGCTTACATACAGGTCAACGCCGGTTCCCTTCTGGGAGAGAGCGGCCGGCGGACCCGCCATTTCTGCGGCCAGTGCATGAAGCAGGATCTGATCGACTTCATCGCCACGGACGCCCATGGGATACGCCAGAGGAAACCGAACCTGCTGGCGTGCAGAAAATATACAGAGAAAAAAATGGGTTCGGATTACGCTGAAAAGATCTTCAACGTGAACCCTGAATATATATTGCAGAATAAAGTTTTATAAAAGAACGGATGGAGTGACCCATGAAACGACTGAATATACAGGTTCCTGTACAGGAATATGAAATGAGAGAAGAACTGAAAATGCTGCGCACCAATATCCAGTTCTGCGGCGCCGATAAAAAGGCCATCGTGGTGACCAGCTGCATCGCCGGCGAAGGGAAAAGCACCACCGCGCTGGATCTGGCCATATCTTTAAGCCAGCTGAAGAAAAAAGTATTGCTGGTGGACTGCGATATGCGCAAATCGGTGCTGGCGTCAAGGACGTCCGCCAAGGCGGAATACGGACTGTCCCATTATCTGTCCGGTCAGGCTTCCGTGGAAGACATCACCTACGCGGTGAACGTCCCGGGACTGTATATCCAGTTTGCCGGACCGGTCGTTCCCAATCCGACGGAACTGCTGTCCACGGACATGTTCGGCCGGATGATCCACTCGTTTAAAGATATATGCGATTATATCATCCTGGACGCGCCGCCCCTGGGATTGGTGGTGGACGCGGCCATCATCGCGAAAAACTGCGACGGATCGGTGATCGTCATGGAATCCGGCGCGATCAAATACAAGCTGGCCCAGAACGTGAAGTCCAAACTGGAAGCCAGCGGCTGTCCCATCCTGGGCGTCATCTTAAACAAGGTGGACCGGAAGAAGGACGGCGGTTATTACGGTAAATACTACGGCAAGTATTACGGTAAGTATTACGAATAAACAAACGGGGAAAAGGAAGGTACGTCATGTATCGGAAGAGGAGCAACAACTGGACAAAACATCTGGATTTTCTGATCCTGGATCTGATCAGCCTGCAGCTGGCGCTGCTTGTTTCTTACATCATCCGGATGGGCTGGCAGGATATCTATGACAATATCATATATCAGAAGATGGCCGTCATCCTGGTCATGATCGATATCTTTGTCATCTTCTTTTCCGAAAGCTTTAAAGACATATTGAAACGGGGCTATTACAAAGAATTTACGGCCATGGGCGCCCAGGCGCTCCTGGTCGCCCTCTGTTCCGCTTTTTACCTGTTCGCCGTCCAGGAAGGGCAGGCCTATTCCCGGAGCATCCTGATCATGACAGGGGTGACCTATTTCCTGTTCGGCTATCTGGCCCGCATTGGCTGGAAAGGCTTCCTTAAAAGGAACAAAGGCCGGGACAGCAGCCGACGGGCGCTTCTTGTGGTCACGACGAAAGACCGGGCCAAAGCGTCCCTGAACGGCCTTCAACGGCTGGCCCTGACCGATTACCGCATCATTGGCCTGGCCCTCGCCGACGCGGACCTTACCAGCAAAAAGCTTGCCGGCTGTCCGGTGGTGGCGTCGGAAGGACCGCTCATCGAGTACGTCTGCCGGAAATGGGTGGATGAAGTGCTTATCGATCTTCCGGAAAAAGACAGCTTCCCCGAAAAGCTGGAAAACGCCCTTCTGGAAGCGGGCGTGGCCATCCATTACAAGATGGCGGATATGACGGAAGGCACTGCGGAAAAGCGGACGGTGGAAAATCTGGGCGATTATACGGTCCTCACCGTCAGCGCCAACATGATGTCGTCCAAACAGGCGGTCATCAAACGCTTCATGGATATATGCGGCGGCCTGGCCGGCTGCCTGATCACAGGTATCCTGTTTATTTTCGTGGCCCCGGCCATCTACAGGAAATCTCCCGGCCCCATCTTTTTCTCCCAGGAACGGATGGGAAAAAACGGCCGGGTGTTCAAGATCTATAAATTCCGCAGCATGTACCTGGAT
>CALWEE010000120.1 GCA_944376975.1 uncultured Lachnospiraceae bacterium | reverse complement strand
AAACCCTTGATCTTAAAAGAAAAAATCGGGGTAACAGGATTCGAACCTGCGACCTCGCGGCCCCCAGCCGCGCGCTCTAACCAAACTGAGCCATACCCCGAAAATAAAGCCTTTCTATAAAAAGAAAGGTTAAAGCTGCTAACGGGATTTGAACCCGTGGCCTCCGCCTTACCAAGGCGACGCTCTACCGACTGAGCCATAGCAGCATTTATTGCGAACTGCCTAAATAATATAATATATAAACAGAAAATTGTCAATATGATTTTTCCCGAATTTGCAAATTCCCTCTTGTACAGCGGGTGGATTCCTTGTATACTGATAAAAGACTTTTCAGATAAAAAAGAGGTGTATCTATGGGACGCGCTGGGCAGGAGACCGTGCTGTTTTATAATCTGGACAACGCGAAAGGCCGGGCCATCCGGGTCGTTCTGATCCAGATGGGTATACGCATCCGGAACGTAAAGAGAGAGGAGTTCACGGAGCCTGTCGGCAAGCTGGTCGGTATGGCTGTGCCGGAGGGCGTGGGCGAAGACGGCAGGCGGCCTGACGAGCCAAACACGCCCGATGATCTTGACGATGAGATGCTTGTCATGTATGGGTTTACCGAAGATCGTCTGGACGAATTCCTGGCCCGTATGCGCCGGGCCCGGACGGGACATGTGGCGCTGAAGGCGGTCATCACGCCGACAAACAGCAGCTGGAATGGCCATGAACTGTATGCGGAACTGAAAAAAGAGCATGAAGCATTATCTGGAAGATGAACAGGAGGAGACGCTGTTATGGAAAATGATAATAAAGAAACAAAGGAAATCGTATCAAGGAATTTTATCGAGCAGATCATTGACAAAGATCTGGCGGAAGGCCATGTGAAAAAAGTGGTCACCCGTTTCCCGCCGGAGCCCAACGGTTATCTGCATATCGGACACGCCAAGTCGATCCTTCTGAATTATGGACTGGCGAAAGAATACGACGGCGTTTTCAATCTCCGGTTTGACGACACCAATCCGACAAAGGAAAAGACCGAGTTTGTGGAATCCATTGTTAAAGATGTGGATTGGCTGGGCGCCGACCATCACGGCGATGTTTATTTCGCGTCCAATTATTTTCAGGAGATGTACGACGCCGCGGTCAAACTGATCAAAAAAGGCAAGGCCTATGTATGCGACCTGTCCGCCGATCAGATCCGTGAATACAGGGGGACGCTTACGGAGCCGGGAAAGAACAGCCCCTACAGAGACCGTTCCGTAGAGGAAAACCTGGATCTGTTTGAACGCATGAAGAACGGTGAATTTCCCGATGGTTCCAAAGTCCTTCGGGCAAAGATCGACATGGCGTCACCGAATATGAACATGCGCGATCCGGTCATTTATCGGGTAGCCCGCATGAGCCATCACAATACCGGCGATCAGTGGTGCATCTATCCCATGTACGATTTCGCCCATCCCATTGAGGACGCGGTGGAAGGCGTGACCCATTCCATCTGTACGCTGGAATTTGAAGACCACCGGCCCCTTTACGACTGGGTCGTTCAGGAACTGGAATACGAAAATCCGCCGAAACAGATCGAGTTCGCGAAGATGTATCTGACAAACGTGATCACAGGAAAACGTTATATCAAACGGCTTGTAGATGAAGGCATCGTGGACGGCTGGGACGATCCCAGGCTGGTGACCATTGCCGCTCTGCGCCGCAGAGGCTTTACGCCGGAATCCATCAAAATGTTCATGGATCTGGCGGGCGTCTCAAAAAGCCAGAGTTCCGTGGATTATGCCATGCTGGAGTATTGTATCCGGGAAGACTTGAAGTTGAAACGGTCCCGCGTCATGGCTGTGTTGGATCCGGTCAAGCTGGTCATCGACAATTATCCGGAAGGCCAGGTGGAATATCTGGACGCGGCCAACAATCAGGAGAACGAAGCCCTCGGCAGCCGGAAACTGCCTTTCTGCCGGGAACTTTATATCGAGCGGGATGATTTTATGGAAGTTCCTCCGAAGAAATATTTCCGTCTGTATCCGGGCAATGAAGTCCGCCTGATGAACGCTTATTTCGTCAGATGCACGGATTTCATAAAAGATGAGAACGGTAAAGTGACGGAGATCCACTGCACGTATGACCCGGAAACAAAGAGCGGAAGCGGGTTCGCTGGCCGCAAGGTCAAAGGAACGATCCATTGGGTGGCCGCTCCTTACGCCGTGAAGGCAACGGTCCGTCTCTATGAGAACCTGGTAGATGAAAGCAAAGGCGTATACAACGAAGACGGTTCGCTGAACTTAAATCCCAATTCCCTGACTGTCCGGGAAGAATGTTATCTGGAACCAGGATTAAAAGACGCCAAAGGCGGCGACAGTTTCCAGTTTGTCCGCAACGGATATTTCTGCGTGGATGAAAAAGATTCCAGGCCGGACCATCTGGTGTTCAACCGGATCGTTTCGTTGAAGAGTTCTTATAAACCGGGAAAATGATCCAATAAGATACAAAAGAAAAAGATATCCGGGAGAGATTTCGGATATCTTTTTTGTTGAGAAAAAATTGAAAAACAGAGAAAAGCAAAGAAAACAAGAGATAATAAGAGATATAGAAAGATATATATGAAAATATGCCTGCGCGAAAGGTTGCACAAAACAGGACTTTCTCATATTATATACCTAGTGGTTAGCACTCGTAGAAAGTGAGTGCTAATAATCAAATTTGAGTACAGGAGGAATCACCTATGAAATTAGTACCATTGGGCGACAGAGTCGTATTAAAACAGTTAGTAGCGGAAGAAAAGACAAAGTCAGGCATCGTTCTTACCGGCCAGGCCAAGGAAAAACCTCAGGAAGCTGAGATCATCGCGGTTGGACCCGGCGGAGTCGTAGATGGCAAGGAAGTCAAGATGGAAGTTTCCGTCGGACAGAAAGTCATTTATTCCAAATATGCCGGAACAGAAGTCAAACTGGAAGACGAAGAATACATCATCGTACGTCAGAGCGACATTTTAGCCGTTGTTGAATAAAGAGACATATCATTCAGGAGGTAGATAGAGATGGCAAAAGAGATCAAATATGGCGCTGATGCGCGTAAAGCATTGGAAGCCGGCGTTAATCAGCTGGCAGATACAGTCCGTGTAACACTGGGACCGAAAGGAAGAAACGTTGTCCTTGACAAATCTTTCGGCACACCCCTCATCACCAACGATGGCGTGACCATCGCGAGAGATATCGAGCTTGAGGACGCTTTTGAGAACATGGGCGCTCAGATCGTTAAAGAAGTCGCCACAAAGACCAACGACGTGGCGGGCGACGGTACAACAACAGCGACGGTACTTGCCCAGGCTATGATCAATGAAGGTATGAAGAACCTGGCAGCCGGCGCCAACCCCATTATCTTGAGAAAAGGTATGCAGAAAGCGACAGATGAAGCTGTCAAAGCGATCGCCGAGATGAGCTCCACTGTTACAGGAAAAGATCAGATCGCGAAAGTCGCCGCTATTTCCGCGGGCGATGAAGCGGTGGGCGAGATGGTTGCCGACGCCATGGACAAGGTATCCAAAGACGGCGTGATCACCATTGAAGAATCCAAGACAATGAAGACCGAACTCGATCTGGTAGAAGGTATGCAGTTTGACAGAGGCTATCTGTCCGCTTACATGGCTACCGATATGGAAAAGATGATCGCGGAACTGGATGATCCGTATATCCTGATCACCGACAAGAAGATCAGCAATATCCAGGAGATCCTTCCGCTTCTGGAACAGATCGTCCAGGCGGGCGCGAAACTGCTCATCATCGCTGAAGACGTGGAAGGCGAAGCGCTTACCACGCTGATCGTCAACAAACTGAGAGGAACCTTCTCTGTTGTCGCTGTTAAAGCTCCGGGCTTTGGCGACAGAAGAAAAGCCATCCTGGAAGATATCGCTATCCTGACAGGCGGAAAGGTCATCTCCGAAGAAGTGGGCTATGAACTGAAAGACGCGACAATGGATATGCTCGGACGTGCAAAATCTGTTCGTGTTGAGAAAGAGAACACGATCATCGTCGATGGTTACGGCGATCCGGAAGCCATCAAAGCACGCTGCGCTCAGATCAAGATGCAGGCAGACGAGACCACATCCGATTTTGATCAGGAAAAACTGCTGGAGCGTCTCGCGAAGCTGTCCGGCGGCGTAGCCGTTATCAAAGTCGGCGCGGCTACCGAAACCGAAATGAAAGAAAAGAAACTGCGTATGGAAGACGCCCTTGCCGCTACGCGTGCCGCTGTTGAAGAAGGCATCATCTGCGGCGGCGGTTCCGCCTATATCCATGCTTCCAAGAAAGTGGCGGCTCTTGCCGATACACTGACCGGCGATGAGAAGACCGGCGCCAACGTTGTCCTGAAAGCGCTGGAATCTCCGTTATATCACATCGCGGCCAACGCCGGACTGGAAGGGGCGGTCATCATCAATAAAGTACGGGAAAGTGAAGAAGGCATCGGATTTGACGCTCTGAAAGAAGAGTATGTCAACATGATCCAGGCCGGTATCATCGACCCGGCTAAAGTTACGAGAAGCGCGCTCCAGAACGCGACCAGCGTCGCTTCCACGCTTCTGACAACAGAATCGGTCGTTGCCGATATCAAAACAGACACACCGGCTCAGATGCCCCAGGGCGGCATGGGCGGAATGATGTGATCTTAAAGATCGTTTTTAAAGAGCGCTGCTCGCGAACGGACATCCGTCCGCGGAGCGGCGCTCCGTTTTATTGAAAAGACCTTTAAAGCTTATAAAATAAATAAGTAATAATAATAGAGCGTTCTATTGACATTTGTATATACTTTTGTTAGAATTTCTAAAAACTTAATGACAGAAGGCTATTCGACAACTTATCCGGTATAAGTTGTCGAACTGTCTATACAGGTAGAAAGGATGATAAGAATGGGAAAAATTATCGGTGAAGGCATCACTTATGATGATGTGCTCCTGGTGCCGGCTTATTCCGAGGTGATACCGAACCAGGTGAATATCCAGACCCATCTGACGAAAAAGATCTGTCTGAACGTGCCGCTCATGAGCGCCGGCATGGACACGGTAACAGAACACCGTATGGCCATTGCCATGGCAAGGCAGGGAGGCATCGGCATTATCCATAAGAACATGTCCATTGAAGCCCAGGCTGAAGAAGTCGACAAGGTAAAACGTTCCGAGAACGGCGTTATATCCGATCCATTTTCCTTATCATCCGATCATACATTGGGAGACGCGGACCAGCTCATGTCCAAGTTCCGTATTTCCGGCGTGCCGATCACGGACAACGGCAAGCTTGTGGGCATCATAACCAACCGGGACCTGAAATTTGAAACCGATTTCACGAAAAAGATCTCCGAGTGCATGACGTCCAAGAACCTGATCACAGCCAAAGAAGGCGTGACACTGGAAGAGGCCAAGTCTATCCTGGCGAAAGCCCGGGTGGAAAAACTGCCGATCGTAGATGACGATTTTAATTTAAAGGGCCTGATCACGATCAAAGATATCGAAAAGCAGATCAAATACCCCCTGTCCGCGAAAGACAGCCAGGGCCGTCTGCTCTGCGGCGCCGGCGTTGGCGTAACGGCAGATATACTGGACCGGGTGGCCGCCCTTGTCAAAGCGAAAGTGGATGTGATCGTCATTGATACGGCCCATGGCCATTCCGCCAATGTGCTGCGCACCG
>CALWEE010000119.1 GCA_944376975.1 uncultured Lachnospiraceae bacterium | reverse complement strand
ATGGTCAGTGAATTTGAAAGTATTCCCGATGGTTTTCAATACGCGTTTGACCGATTTCATGAATATCGTTACAGTGAGGATCTTTGGGGAGCCTACTGCGAAGTCCAAACGACCATGACCGATGAGAATGGCATGGAACTGACTTTGAAGACGCGCCTGACGGCGACGGCCGCCAGACTGGACGGAACCGTCAAGATCATCAATCTTCATATGTCCACGCCTTCAGACCAGCAGGATGGAGAAGAATTTTTCCCGATCAAATATGGTCGGCAGGCTGTGGGCAAACTGGACGCCACATCCAGCAAAAAGCTTGTGGAGATCATGATGTCCATGCTTCCCGGAGGGATCATGGGCGGATACCTGGAAGAAGGTTTTCCGTTATATATCATCAACGATACCATGCTGGAGTATCTGGGGTATACGTATGATGAACTGGTCGAGGAGACCGGCCAATATATGCAGAAGATCATCGATCCGCAAGACTGGGAGCGGGTCGAAAGGACGATCTATGACAGTATAAACAAAACCGGTGAATACAATGTCCGCTACAGCGTCATACGTAAAGACGGCACCCGGATATGGGTGGACGACAAAGGGCATGAGATCACCACGGAAGACGGACGCAAGGCTATGATCAGCGTCATGCTGGATATAAGTGAAGGCGTGCGTCAGCAGGAACGGCTTGAAAAAGAAGTTGTGGAAGATGGCCTTACCGGTATATTGAACCGTAAAGGCGCGTTCCAACGGGTGGAAGAGTATGTCAGCCACAACCAGCCGGGCGCTCTGTTCATCCTGGATATCGATCAATTTAAGCAGCTGAACGATAATTATGGCCATCAAAACGGCGATGAGGTCCTTGTCCGACTGGCAAACGTCATGAAACGCCATTCGCGGGAAGAAGACGTGGTCGCCCGCGTCGGCGGCGATGAGTTTCTTCTTTTCCTTCCCGGCTGTGTCAGCGAGAATGTGATAAAAGACAGGGCGGACCATATCTGTTCGGAATTCCGGGAATATGGAAAGGCCTATCCGAAGGTCGATCTTTCCGTCAGCATCGGCATCACGCTTTTTGAAGGAAACAGTGATCTTGACAGCCTTTTTAAAAGAGCGGACGATCTGTTATATCAGGTTAAGCGGAATGGGAAAGATGGTTTTCTTTTCGACGGAAGTCAAAGCTGAAGATCTTATATCAAACTTAAAAAGACCGTATATCCGGGAAGCGTGGGAAAGCGTTTCCGGATATACGGTCTTTTTACATGCGGGTAACGATCAGTCCACGTCTTGTTTGGCGATGACGCCGGTCAATACAATGGATGCCGGTATGGAGAGTAAGATCAAAGCCGCCTGAGTCGCGGGGGAAAGGAAGCGGGATTCCAGCGTAACGAGCACGGTCCCGCACAGGTTAAAGACCGCGTGGGCGAACACGGAAGCTTTCAGCGCGCGGTAATGCCGGGCGATGAAGCCGAGGAATGATCCCAGTATAAAAGCATAGATCCCCTGGATCAGATTCAAATGATAAAAGCCGAACAAAGCCGCCTGGATCAGATTGACGATCCAGAAAGGCCAGCCTGTTTTGGATATGTAACGTAAGATCAATCCGCGGAAGACCATTTCTTCCACTAAAGGAGCGAAAACGATGACAGCCAGGAACCAGGTGACGGAATAAGACGTAAGCCCTCCGGTCTCCACGAGGGTATCATAGTTTTGGGACGCTTTTGGAAGAAGCAAAGCCAGTATGGACAGGAGAAGGGATATTCCGTGGTTCAGGAAAAAGATGAGTAAAAAAACGGATATCCCGTGGGAACGGGTAAAAGTCCCTGTATTTCCTGAATATTGATCTTTTTTCATGAAAGCCAGTCTGTACCAGATGACCGTTGGGATAAACGCGGTCACATATCCCAAAAGAGTCACAGCGGTGATATGGTCCATGTACAGAGAATAGGCGCGGCTTTGGCCGAAAAGAAAGGTAAGGACCAGGGCGAGAGAAACCGGTACCAAATAAAGAATACCCAACATCATAAAAAAGGCAAAGCCGGCAGGCGCCAGCCAGATCAGTTTTTTCATATTCAGCAGCTCCTTCCAAAAGCGTTGCCCTGGAAACGGAAAAGATCCGGACGGTCGCCGATTTCCGGTTGTTGGGCGGATTTTATAGTTTATTATATGGAGAAAGGATAGGAAAGTCAAGGATTCCACCGGACACGGGGATATCCGGGTATGATCCTGCCTGAAGATCTTGCCCGATCCACGGGCAAATTTTTTGCTTGACAATATTTTTTTTTGCAACTATAATCTGTAGTACACGACAGATATATGTCGATCATTTTCAGGAAAAGGTGGTGCGGATGCTCGACAAAGATCAAAATGCCAATATCGGCTCCCTTATAAAGATTTTAAGCGACGCGATCAGCAAAAAGGCAAAAAATGATTTTAAAGCATACAATCTGACCATGCAGCAGGTCAAGATATTGGCCTATCTTAAACAAAGGGAAGGGGAACAGCCCGTAAGCCAGAAAGATATCCAGGATTATCTGAGGATCGCCCATCCCACGGTCGTCAGCATACTAAAAGGCATGGAATCCAAAGGCTTTATCCGGACATTTACCAGCCCGGAAGACAAGCGCATGAAGATCGTCGGCCTGACCGGTCAGGAGATGGCCGTTTTTGAAAAAGTCATCGCGGGTCGGCAGAGAATGGAAGAACAGCTTTTGAAAGGGATGACGGAAGACGAACGGACACAGTTAAGAGACAATCTGAAAAAGATGTATAAGAACATTAAAGAATGATCAAAGGAAAGGAAGACAGCGATGAACAGAAAATTATTAAAATCCGTAAGGGAATATAAAAAAGAAGCGGTCCTGGCTCCTTTTTTTGTTACCCTTGAGGTCCTCATGGAGGTTCTGATACCGCTGATGATGGCCCGGATCATCGATATCGGCATACAAGGCGGCGACATGAACTATATCATAAAGACAGGGCTTCTTCTTGTCGTTATGGCCATGCTGGCGCTCGTGTTCGGCGCTCTGGCCGGAAAATTCGCGGCGGTTTCCGCGGCGGGTTACGCGAAGAACCTGAGACACGATATCTTTTATAAAATACAGGACTTTTCTTTTAAAAATATCGATCATTTTTCAACGCCCAGTCTGGTCACCCGTATGACCACCGACATCACCAACGTGCAGATGGCGTATATGATGACCATCCGTATGCTCGCCCGGGCGCCGATCATGATCGTGCTTTCCTGGGTCATGACCATGACGATCAACACGACCATCGCCCTGATGTTCCTTGTGGCCATCCCGTTCCTCGGCGGTACGCTGATCTTCATAGCCAAGAAAGCCCATCCGCATTTTATCAAAGTGTTTGATGAATATGATGTGCTCAACAATACGGTACAGGAAAATGTCAACGCGGCCCGGGTCGTAAAAGCGTATGTGCGGGAAGCCCACGAGATCGAAAAGTTCCACGGTATTTCCAAAGTGGTTTACGATCTGTTCACGAAAGCCGAAAAGATCGTAGCCTGGAACAGCCCGGTCATGCAGTTTACCATGTATTCCGTTATCCTGCTCATGGTCATGATCGGCGGAAAAGATATCGTTTACGGGACCATGGAGACCGGCGAGCTGACCAGTGTCCTTGTGTACGCCATCCAGATCCTCATGTCGCTGATGATCGTATCGTTCGTGTTCGTTATGAACATGATCGCGGAAGCGTCGTCGGACCGTATCATCGAGGTGCTGGATGAAGTGCCGGAGATGCAGGATCCGGAAGACGCGGTGACCGAAGTACCCAACGGCGATATCGTTTTTAAAAACGTGAATTTCAGTTACGCGGGAGAGGGCGGCAAACAGGCGCTCTCCAACATCGATCTCCATATCAAAGCCGGACAGACGGTGGGCATCATCGGCGGTACCGGAAGTTCCAAGTCCACGCTTGTCCAGCTGATCCCCCGTCTTTACGACGTGACAGAAGGTTCAGTCAAAGTGGGCGGCATCGATGTGCGTAAATACAATCTGAAAGATCTGCGGGATCAGGTATCCATGGTCCTTCAGAAAAACGTGCTTTTCTCCGGTACGATATATGAAAATATCCGCTGGGGCGATGAAAGCGCCAGCGATGAGGAAGTGCGGCGCGTCTGCCGGCTGGCTCAGGCCGATGGTTTTGTGCAGGAATTTCCGTATAAATACGATACGATGATCGTCCAGGGCGGCAATAACGTATCCGGCGGGCAGAAGCAGCGTCTGTGCATCGCCCGGGCATTGCTGAAGAAACCGAAGATCCTCATACTGGATGATTCGACCAGCGCGGTGGATACAAAGACAGACGCCCTTATCCGGAAAGCGTTTCGCGAGGAAATACCGGATACGACCAAGATCATCATCGCCCAGAGGGTTTCTTCCGTGGAAGACGCGGACCAGATCATCGTCATGGACGAAGGCCGGATCTCCGGCATCGGCACTTCAGAAGAACTTTTGAAGACCAACGCCATTTATAGAGAAGTATATGAATCTCAGGTGAAAGGAGGCGGAGAAGATGAATAAAGATAATAAACCCCGTGTTGACAAGAACACGCTCCAGACAGCGAAACGTCTGTTAAAATATGTGACCGGAACATATAAAGTCCAGTTCACCATCGTATTTATCTGCATCATCATCAGCGCAGTCGCGTCCATATCCGTGTCCCTTTCCATAAGGTTTTTTCTGGACGATTTCATCATCCCGCTGATCGGGCAGACGGAACCGGATTTCGCCGGATTGTACTCCGCCCTTTCCGTGCTCGGCTGCATATTCCTGGCTGGCGTGATCGCGTCGTTCATCTATAACCGACTGATGGTCAGCATCGGACAGGGCGTACTGAAACGGGTACGTGACGAAATGTTTGAACATATGCAGACGCTCCCGATCCGTTTCTTTGACGTGAACACCAACGGTTCCATCATGAGTCTGTATACCAACGATACCGATACCCTCAGACAGATGATCAATCAGTCTATACCGCAGGTACTGATGTCATCCATCACGATCGTGGTCACCTTTATTTCCATGCTCGTGCTCAGTCCGCTCCTGACCATACTGGCTGTTCTGATGATCTGCGTTCTTGTGTTCGTCAGCCGGACAGTGGGCGGCAACAGCGGCCGTTACTTTGTCAGACAGCAGATCGACCTGGCGGACGTGACCGGATTCGTGGAGGAACGTATGAATGGCCAGCGGGTCATCAAAGTGTTCAATCACGAAAGAAAATCCGAAGAAGAATTTGACCAGCTCAACCAGAATCTTTTCGACAGCGCGTCAAAAGCCCACACCTTTGCCAGCGTTATGGGGCCGATCATCGGAAACCTGGGAAATATCCAGTTTGTGCTGACGGCTGTGCTGGGCGGTATCCTTTCGGTAAACCATATCGGAGGGATCACCATCGGCGTCATCGCTTCGTATCTCCAGTTTACCAAAAGCTTTACGCAGCCCTTTATGCAGGTTGCCCAGCAGTTCAACTCCATCATCATGGCTCTGGCCGGAGCGGAACGTATTTTCGCTCTGATCGACGAAGAACCGGAAGTGGACGAGGGCTATGTCACGCTGGTCAATGTGAAGAAAGACGCGGCGGGCAATCTGATCGAAAGCCCCGAAAGGACCGGATCCTGGGCATGGAAGCATCCTCACAGATCCGACGGTTCCGTTACTTATACCGAGTTAAAGGGCGACGTCCGCTTCAAAGATATGTCCTTTGGTTACGACAATGAGCACATGGTGCTCCACGATCTCAGTCTTTAC
>CALWEE010000118.1 GCA_944376975.1 uncultured Lachnospiraceae bacterium | reverse complement strand
ATCCTTATGGGCGTAGGAATGGCCAGGGTTTACGACCGGACGAAAAGACCGGCGAAAGCCCTGGCCATATGGGGACTGCAGTTGGCAGCGAATTTTGCGTGGACGTTGATCTTTTTTAACCTGCGAAATGATTTTCTGGCATTTGCCTGGCTGATCGGCCTGATCGGCCTCATCCTTGCCATGATCAGCGTCTTTTCGGAAACCGATAAGACGGCGGCGTTTCTCCAGATCCCTTATCTTTTGTGGAGTGGCTTTGCCGCTTATCTGACCTGGAGCGTATGGATGCTGAACTCCTAGACCGTCTTTCGCAGGCCGTTTAATTTACCCGGTATTTTTCTTCGATCCGGAAATAGACGGCAAATACCGCGACAGTCACAAGGATTGAACAGGGCGGTATAACGAAGGCCGCCGGACTGTTCTGGCCGAACAAAGACGCCAGGCCGAACAGCGTAAAGATGGCCGCGAAACCGTACCAGAGACGGCCGACAGCGTGGTTGTATCTTTCCAGGTCGGTCACCTTCGGCGATTTAACGAAAGTCCAGAAGCCCGCCGGCCTTTTCGCGTTGTAGGACGTCCAGCCTACAGCCGCGAAAAGGAAAGCCAGCAGTCCATATACTAAACATTCTCCCATAATAAGATATCCTCCTTAGATCCATGACAAGTGTATCAGGAAAAAGACAGGAGCCGCAAGCCGGGTCCTGTTAATTTCATGTTAAAAAAAAGAAAAATATGCCGGATGGGATTGACAAGGCGGAACAACAGTGATATAGTTAGTTACACAAGTAATGAACCATATAAGTAAAGAACATCGGCGGAAGGAGACAAAAGAGAATCTACTGCCGATGACGGACAAGAGACCGGGAGGATGTGAAACGATGTGAAAGAATTGCTGACTCAGGAAAAGTCCATTTATATCCAGATCAAAGAAAAGATCGAGAACGATATCCTGCGGGATATCATCATGGAAGAAGAAAAAGTGCCCAGTACCAACGAGCTGGCCCGGATCTATACGATCAATCCGGCGACGGCGGCCAAAGGCATCAATCTTCTGGTGGATGAAGGCATTTTGTATAAGAAACGGGGGATCGGCATGTTTGTGACAGACGGAGCCAAGCAGATGATCGTGTCAAAGAGAAAGAAAGCGTTTTACGATACGTATATCAGAAGCCTGCTTCAGGAGGCGGAAGGATTGGGGATCACCAAAAGAGAAGTCATCGCCATGATCGAAGAAGGGCATGAAGGAGGGAAATGACATGGAAGGTTTGATGTGCAGAAATATCGTTAAAAGATACGGCAAAAAAACAGTGCTCGATCAGGTGGACCTGACTTTGGAGCATGGAAAGATCTACGGACTGATCGGAAGGAACGGAGCGGGCAAAACAACGCTTTTATCTGTGCTCACGGCTCAGAATCCGGCCAGTGAAGGCCAGGTGTCCTGCGACGGCCTGCCGGTTTGGGAGAATCCCGAGGCGCTGGAAAAGATATGCTTTTCAAGGGAGTTGAATCCCATGAACGGGATGAGCGCCAACGCCATGAAGGCAAAGGAATATTTAAAGATCGCTTCCATTTATTTTCCCCATTGGGATCAGGCTCTGGCAGACCGGCTGGTCCGTCTGTTCGGCCTGGATGTAAAGAAGCGTATATGCAAGCTGTCCAAAGGGATGATGTCCATGGTGACCATCATCGTGGCCATGGCGAGCAAGGCCGAGTTTACCCTGTTGGATGAGCCGGTGGCCGGGTTGGATGTGGTCGCCCGGGAACAGTTTTATCAGGTCCTTCTGGAGGAATTCCAGAATACCGGCCGGACCTTCCTCATATCCACCCATATCATCGAGGAAGCCGCCAATATTTTTGAAGAAGTCATCATGATCGACAAGGGCCGTATCATCTTAAAAGAAAATACGGAAGACCTTCTGGAACACTGCGTATGTATCAGCGGCAAGGACGATGTGGTGGACGCGGCGGCGGCCGGCCTGGAAACTCATCACCCGGAGCGGATCGGCCGGGGCAAGACGGTCATGGTCCGCCTGAAAGAGGGGCAGTCGTTGGACGCTTCCGCGGATGTGGATGTGCGGGGCGTGACGCTCCAGCAGGTATTTGTCGCGTTGTGCGGTGAGGAGGAACACGTATGAAAAGAAAGAATACCCTTCCTTTCTGGGGCCATCATATCCTCGAGAATGTGGGGGCCATATGCGCCCTGGCGATAGCGCTGGATATCTTCTCCTTCCTTATGTCTTATGACGAGATCGATGGCGGGATCGTCCTGTTCTTTCGGGTGTCATTGCCCACCTATATTCTGGCCGGCGCCACATTTTGGATGTTCATTTATGTCCTCGGTTTTTTCAAGACCTATTATCCGGTCGTCCTGTCTTTCCAGGCATGCCGGAGCCGGATCCATCGTGAGATGGCGTTCAGTTTCCTGGCGACAGATCTTGTGCTGTTTTTGATCATGACGGGCGTTTTGCTGATCCTGTCCCGTCTTGGCGTGGAAGACGCGCTGATCGTGGGTGTTGAGTCGATGGGGCTTATCCTGATCGCGGAAGGTTTTTCCCTGGCTTTCGCCGTGCTGTATGTCCGGTACGGCAAAGTGGGAGGTGTGATCTGCGGTCTGGCCGGCGCTCTTTTCGGAGGCGTGGTCGGCGCCTATATGGCCAGCGGAAACACGCTGTTTTCAGGGTTTATGGAACATATCATCAGTTGGGCGAGCGCCGGGATCATCGTCGGCGCGGGCATCGGGGTTTTCCTTGTCGGCACGGCCGTCATGCACCTGGTATTCCGGAAAGCCCAGCTCTATATCTAAGCAAGCAGAGAAAGGATGAGGGAACATGAGCAGGACTTTGAAAGTGGAAGCGCGCTATTTCCGGTCGAACGCGATCGGCGCGCTCCTGGCTATGATCGCGGCGCTCATCTTAGGGGATATCATAGTGGCCCTGATCACGGCGTTTGTGGATGACGCGAAGGCAGGGGTCCCCCTTGGCGGTATGTTTGTCTGTATGATCCTTATAGTTTTCGCTTTTCTTTCGGCGTGCACATCCGCCACCCGCAATTTCAATATAGCGGTTTATATGGGTCAGACGCGGAAGGACTGGTTGGTGGGCAGCTGTCTGTCCGGCCTGATCTGTATGGAGCTGCTGCTGGTCATCGTTATCGGCCTGGTTTTCCTGGAAAGGCAGTTTCTGTCTTACGCCTATCCGGCTTTACCTATAGAAGGCGAGATTACGATGGCGTCCCTTCGCTGGTTTTTCCCGGGACTGCCCTTCATCATGAGCCTGGGGATGCTGTCCGGCATACTGGCGCTCCGCTTTGGCCGGGCCATGATCTGGATCTATACAGCCGCCTGGGTGGTTTTCTGCCTGAACATGGAGCGCGCCTTCCGGCTGGGGATCACGGCTTTTGGACCGATCATTGACCGGATCGCGGCGGCGACGGGCGGATTGTTCTATCTTTCGGGCGCGTTGATCTTTCTGATTTTGGCCGCCGGGGTGATGGCTGTCAACTGGATGCTCCTGCGCCGGCAGATGGCGGCGTGAGACCGGAGGCGGCGTCTTCCGATACGGCAAGTCCATATTGAAAATCCCTTTCGCCTCATCTATAATAAAGACAGATCATGGCTGAAAGAAAGGACAGGATACATATGGATAATGTTTTTTTCATGGATCATCCGCTGATCCAGCACAAAATATCCCGCCTGCGGGACGAGACAACGGGAACGAATGAATTCCGCAAACTGGTGGAAGAGATCACGGTGCTGATGGGCTATGAAGCGCTGAGGGATCTTCCGGTGGAAGAACAGGAAGTGAAGACGCCCCTTGAGACGTGTCGGGCGCCGTTCATCGCCGGAAAAAAACTGGCGGTCGTACCGGTGCTGAGAGCGGGCCTTGGCATGGTAAACGGTATGCTCACGCTCGTGCCTTCGGCCAGGGTTGGCCATATCGGCCTTTACAGAGACCCGGTCACCCACATGCCCCACGAGTATTACTGCAAGCTGCCTGAGGCGATCGGAGAACGACTGATCGTCATAACCGATCCCATGCTCGCCACCGGCGGTTCCGCTGTGGCCGCGGTGGATTTCGTCAAGCAAAGATGCGGGAAGAAGATCAAATTCATGTGTATCATTGCCGCGCCGGAAGGCCTTTCGGCGCTCCACGAGGCGCATCCGGACGTGCAGATCTACTGCGGGCACCTGGACAGATGCCTGAATGAGAAAGCCTATATCTGCCCGGGACTGGGCGACGCGGGCGACCGTATCTTCGGGACGAAATAGGAGCGGGACAAATAGTGGTACAGAGGGTATCTGAAGTGTTTTCGCAACATTTCAGGTACCCTTTCCTTTTTCCTGCTCTTTTCCGGCTTTCCATCGGCGTTCTCTATTGACACCTGAAACTATTGCATATACAATTATTGTATATACAATAGTTAAAGCCAGAATGTCTGGCGGAAAGGCGGGGATCCGGGTGCTTAAAAGGCTGTTATCTTATCTGCACCACTATAAAAAATACGCGTATATCGCCATGGCCTGCATCATCAGCGAAAGCGTCTTTGAGCTGGTCATACCTTTGCTCATGTCGGACATCGTGGATGTGGGCGTGAAAAACGCGGATCAGGCTTACATATTCCGGCAAGGTGCGCTGATGATCGTCTGCGCCCTGCTGGCTCTGCTTTTGGGCACGGGCAGTTCCCGGTTCGCCGCGCTGGCCGGGCAGGGACTGGGCGCGGAACTTCGGAAAGCGGAATATAAAAAACTCCAGGAATTTTCTTTCGGCAACATGGACCGGTTTAGGGTATCGTCTCTGGTGACCCGGCTGACCAGCGATATCACCAATATCCAGAATACGGTGGCGACAGGCATGCGTCCCGCCTGCCGGGCGCCGGTCATGCTGGTGATGGCGCTGACGTTCGCGTTTTCCATGAACACCAAGCTTGCCCTTGTGTTCTGCGTCGCCCTTCCGGTGTTGGGGACCATGCTTTTTTACATCATCTTTCATGTCCGTCCCTTTTATACCCGTATGCAAAGCGCCATCGATCTGCTCAACCGGCGTATACGGGAAAATCTTCGGGCGATCCGGGTCGTCAAAGCTTATGTGCGGGATGAGTACGAGATCGAGAAATTCAACGAAAGCAATGAGACGCTGCAGGGTATTTCCGAGCGGGCGTTCCGTTTTTCAGCCTTGAACATGCCTGCCATGCAGCTGGTCATGTACGCCACGATCTTGTGCATCCTCTGGTTCGGGTCGCGGGTCATCGGGGCCGGAGAGATGGAAGTGGGGAAACTGACCGGGTTTCTCAGCTATGTCATGCAGATACTCAATTCCCTCATGATGCTTTCCAACGTGTTCATGATGCTCACCCGCTCGCTGGCCTCCGGCCGGCGGGTCATGGAAGTCATTGATGAAAAGATCGAGATCACCGATGAGCAGTCGGCGAAGACGGCCGAGGCGATCGGCCATCCGCTGGAAGTGGAAAAAGGCGACATTGTTTTCGACCATGTCTGGTTCAAATACAAAAAACAGGCGAAGGAATATGTTTTGTCCGATATCAGCCTGTGTATCCCGCCTGGACAGACGGTGGGGATCATCGGCCAGACCGGATCGGCCAAGTCCACGCTCATCCAGCTGATCCCCCGGCTTTACGAAGCGACAGAAGGGGAAGTGCGCATCGACGGCCGGCCTGTGGCCGATTATCCGCTGCATGTGCTCCGGGACGCCATCGCGGTGGTCCTTCAGAAGAATACGCTGTTCAGCGGGACCATACGGGATAACCTGCGCTGGGGAAAGGCCGACGCTTCCGACGCTGAGATCGAGGAAGC
>CALWEE010000117.1 GCA_944376975.1 uncultured Lachnospiraceae bacterium | reverse complement strand
ACCGTCGTCGGCGCCCAGGTGGCCAATGAACTGCTGAACATTACAGATATACGGGCGTCCTTCGTGGCCACGAAGGTCAAGGGCGTCGTTTACGTGAGCGCCCGGTCCACGGAAGGCAGCGACGGCATCAACGTGCAGCTTGTCATGGAGCGGGTCGGCGGCGGCGGCCACAGCACCATTGCGGGCGCCCAGCTGAACGATATGACAGAACAGGAAGCTCTGACTTACATTAAAGCCACAGTCCGGAGCATGAAGAAAGAAGGAGCGATATAACATGAAAGTGATCCTTATGGAAGATGTGAAAAGCCTTGGGAAAAAGGGCGAGATGGTCGAGATCAACGAGGGCTACGCCCGCAATTTCATATTGAAGAAAAAGCTGGGCGTGGAAGCCACGGCGAAGAATATCAATGATCTGAAACTGAAAAAGGCCAATGAGGAAAAAGTGGCGAAGGAACAGCTGGAAGCGGCGAAAGCCTTCGCGGAAGAACTTAAAGACCGGTCGGTCGTCGTCCATATCAAGACCGGAGAAGGCGGAAAAGTCTTCGGGTCCGTATCGACCAAGGAGATCGCGGCAGCGGCCAAAGACCAGCTGAACATAGACATTGACAAGAAAAAGCTGGTGTTAAAAGAGCCCATACGGAGCCTTGGGAACGTGATCGTGCCCTACAAGGTCCATCCGAAAGTAACGGCCCAGCTGACGGTCAAAGTCCGGGAAGCCTGATCTTGCGGAGGCGCGTATGGAAGAAGCATTGGTAAAGCGGATACTGCCCCACAGCCCGGAAGCGGAGCGGGCGGTCGTCGGTTCCATGATCATGGATACGGACGCCATCGCGGCGGCGTCAGAGATCATCACAGGCGAGGACTTTTATCAGAGACAGTACGGCGTGCTGTTTGATTCCATGGTGGAACTCTATTCGGAAGGGAAGCCGGTGGATCTGGTCACGCTCCAGGACATATTAAAGACAAAGGACGTGCCTGCGGAACTGACCAGCGTCGAGTTTATAAGCGGACTGATCAACGATGTGCCCACATCGGTCAATATCCGGCATTACGCCCGTACCGTGGCGGAAAAGGCCACTTTGCGCCGGCTCATAAAGGCGAACGAAGAGATCGCCAATACCTGTTATCTGGCCAAGGAGCCGGTGGACGATATCCTGGACATGACGGAAAAAAAGATATTCGATCTGCTCCAGAAAAAATCGGCGGACGATTTTGTCCCCATCCAGGATGTGGTGCTGAGCGTGATCGACAAGATCGAGATGGCGGCCCGCCACAAAGGCACGGTGACCGGCATCGCCACCGGGTTTTACGATCTGGACTATAAAACATCCGGCCTTCAGTCGTCGGATCTCATACTGATCGCCGCCCGTCCTTCCATGGGAAAGACGGCCTTCGTCCTGAACCTGGCCCAGAATATCGCCATTAAGAACAAGGTGCCAACGGCCATATTCAGCCTGGAAATGTCAAAGGATCAGCTGGTGAACCGTATCCTGTCCATGGAGTCCAAGGTGGATTCCCAGATGATACGGACCGGAAACCTGAATACCGGCGACTGGGAAAAGCTGATCGAGAGCGCGGGCGTTATCAGCGACGCGCCGCTGTTCATTGACGATACGCCGGGCATCACCATATCGGAGCTCCGCTCCAAATGCCGGAAATACAAACTGGAAAAAGGGCTCGGCCTGGTCATCATCGACTATCTCCAGCTCATGAACGGCAACAGACGGACAGAGTCCAGACAGCAGGAGATATCCGACATATCCCGGGCGTTAAAGTCACTGGCCAGGGAGCTTGACGTACCGGTGATCGCCCTGTCGCAGCTCAGCCGGGCCTGCGAACAGCGTCCGGACCACCGGCCCATGCTTTCGGACCTGAGAGAATCCGGGGCCATTGAGCAGGACGCTGACGTGGTCATGTTCATATACCGGGACGATTACTACAATAAAGATACGGAGAAAAAGAACATCTCCGAGATCATCATCGCCAAACAGCGTAACGGCCCCATCGGGACCGTGGAACTGGTATGGCTGCCCAATTACACAAAATTCGCCAACAAATCCAAATGATCCGGCCTGTAAATATATCGCAGGTTCCGAGTTTTATGTGAACCGGACAGGCCGATGCGACATTTCCCGGCCTTCGCCGCGGGGGACAGGCCGTAAGAGGGAAGACGCCGTCGAGAAGTTGTGAGGCGGGAAAATTGAAATCTACCTCCATTTTGCTATAATCTTAACTGGAAGATCAAAAGGCAAGGTGGAGGTATTTTTAATGGAAGAGACGCGTTATACGATATCAGACGCCGCGAAGTTGGTGAACGTGGAATCCCATGTGCTCCGATACTGGGAAGATGAACTGAAACTGACGATCCCCCGGAACGAGATGGGGCATCGATACTATACGGACAGGGAGATCCGGATCTTCAACCGCATCCGGGCCCTGAAAGAAAAAGGCTTTCAGCTGAAAGCGATCAAGTCGGTCCTTGAGACGATGGAAGAAGAGTCGGCTGAAGATACGAACATCATCCCTCTGGATCAGGCCCGGGCCAGGTACGCGCCGGAACCTGAAGATGAGGGGGAAGCGGAAAACGCGGTCGCCCAAACGCCGGCCGTCGCCGAGAAGACAGAAGACGTCCCCGCCCTTAGCGCATCCGAGAAGATGAGCCATTTCAAATATATCATGGACAGCATCGTGGCCTGCGCGCTACGGGAGAATAATCTGACGCTGGAGAGGGAGCTGACCGAGCAGGTGTCGGAAAGAGTCTTGAGGGAAATGGACGCGATGATGCGGGCCAGGGAAGACCGGGACGAAGAACGGTTCAGACGGCTGGATGAAGCGATCCGGAGCCGTCAGAAAGGTTTCCGGGAGGCGGCCGCCGCCAAACTTCCGCCCTATACGCCGACAAAGATGAACAAGCGGAAACGGTTCCGTCTGTTCCGGCATTAGGCCGCGGGCAGCAGGATATATCGGCAACAAAAAAAGTCCCCGTTTATAACGGGGGCTTTTCTGGTAAAGATCATTCCTGTTCGATCGCTCCAGTCGGGCACGCAGCCGCGCAGGAACCACAGTCTAAACATGCAGCAGCGTCGATCTCGTATTTGCCGTCGCCTTCGGAGATAGCGCCTACCGGGCACTCACCGGCGCAGGAACCACAAGAAACGCAAGCGTCTGTAATTTTATATGCCATGATCGAAAACCTCCTTATAAAATATGATCAATGTACAAGTTTATTGTAATACAAAAGAATTGAATATACAAGTATAAAATGATGAAAATCATCACATAATAGGACAGAGAGCGGGCTATGGTCTTGTCAATGCCCGAAGGTTGTATTATAATAGAGAAATTGGAAAATCTTGTGATTTCAACAGGAAATAAGGAGGAAGGAAATCATGGCACAGGTAACGAAGGATACGATGATCGGCGATCTGCTCCATATTGATGCCGGCGTGGCGCCCATCCTGATGGGGATCGGCATGCACTGTCTGGGATGCCCGTCATCTCAGGGCGAGACGATCGAAGAAGCGGCTTATGTGCACGGGATCGATCCCGCGGCTCTCGTAGAAGAGATCAATAAGTTCCTCGCGAGAAACGAAAAGTAAGATATAAGCGAAGGGGCTGCTGCCCTGGCAGATAGATGATCTGCCGGGGCAGCAGCCCCTTTATCGATGCGCCTGGCGGCGCGTAAGGGTCCTCCGGGACCGGGGATCTATGGGGATCTGGCGCCGGAATGAAGGCTGTTTCAGGCTTATTTTGTGTTTTTTGCCCGAGCAACCGTACTTTTGCCGCATCTTGACGGCTGCCAGGGCAAAATTTCATTTTCTGACCGTCTTTTTTTCGGGAGGTCACGGTTCCTCAGGGAAATTTCCTGATATAACCGTGCGAGTCGCTGTTGTTACACGGTTACATCATCTGAACCATGTTTCTGATCCGTCCAGTCCTCAAAAAGACACGGTTTCATCTCAAAAGTATCCATTTTCATCCGTGCAAGCGGCTCAAAAAGACGGCTTTATTTGGATCTATCACAGATCCATCCGTCATATCTGTATTCCGCACGGGCGTCAAAATGGAACCGCCCATCCATGACAAGGAGGGCGTCCCAAAAGTCATGAAATGACTTGAGGGGACGCCCTCCTTTTGACATACGGGCCAGAGTCTTGCCCGTTAAGATCAGGATCCGACAGAAGCCAGCTTCTGGACAGCCTGACGGCTGATGATCACCGGAAAATGTTCGGCGCAGTAAGCCAGCGACGCGGTGCCCGTCGGCATGCACTCGCCGTATTCCACCGCGATATTGCAGACTTTGTTGAAGGTTTCCGGGCTCAGCTTTCCTTTTGTGAGCACCAGGCAGTAATTGCCGGAAACCGGATTCTTGTAAAGAACGCTGGGGCTTTTGTAAAAAGCCGATATGATCTGGCAGAACCGGCACGCGTCGGACAGGCCGCGGAAAGAAAAGACCCGGGTCAGGTCCATGGAGGCGGTCTTTTCCGCCGCCGGGTCGGCAGCCTTCCGGTCCGGGAGAGGAATGCCGGATTCGTCTTTGGAGATCTCCTTGACGATCAGTTCTTCGCTGATCTTCTTGAAAAGGTCCAGTATGTCGTCGGCGCCCCGATAGGTGACGTCGTCGCTGTCGCCGTCCCTGTCATCGTCTTCTTCATCGGCGGTGAAGCGGGATGGAGAAAACCGGGCAAAGCGTGTATCCAGTTCATCCGGGTCTTCGATCTTGGTGACGATAAGGATGATACATTCGCTTGAAACGGGGATGGCTTCGATAACGAGCGGGATATCGTCCGCTTCAAAACCCACTTCGGTGGAAGCCTGGTTCATCATATCGCGGAAAAGCTTCCGGGCTTTGTCAGAGCCGTAAGCCAGCTCGCTCAGTTTGATCTCCCGGTCTGTCAGGTCGTCTTTATTCAATGTACAGCGGATCTGATTTTCATTTATTCTTTCTATTTTCATAAAATCACCCCTTTACGGAGAGAGTCCCGGTTACATACAGTATACTCACAGCCATGGAAACTGTAAAGTGATTTGGTATTTTTTTTGAGGGCCGGACGGCGCGGGGCTGCCGGCCCGGAGCGTGTCAAAAAAGGTCGATGGATTGGTGTTGCCCGGCTTTGACGGCTCTGATATAATCAAAACAGGTAAGATTTCCGGGCAGATCTCATTTCTGAGTGCCATTCTGAGATTTCCTCAATAATATTCCCAAAGAAGCTGTTTTTTATTTGTATCATGTATACGCGCTGATCCTGCCGGGTGGTCTTATCTGTGTCAGATGCAGAATATCGTCGCATGGACCGGCTGCTGCGCATGTGCCGACTGTGTCGGAAATTCTACATTTGCCTGACAGGCTCCGATGTGGTACAATGAGCTATATATGACCGCGCCGGAGCCTGTCGACCTGAGCGTCTTTTTTGTTTTTACCGGCGGGAACATATATGTGTACAGACAGAAAACCTACAGAAAGAAATGGAAGGATAAGGTAACACATATGAAAAAACTGAGAAGATCTTGGGGGATGTTATGCGTTTTCGCCATGACTGTTATCTTCGCGCTGACCGGGTGCGATATGGTGGACGAGCTGCGGTCCGAGACAGGGACCGTAGATTATAACGAAGTTTATGGCCTTGCCGATGGAGAATACGCGATCATGCTCAACCATGAGATGCAGGACGCCAGAGGTATCGGCCAGGATGGCCAGGTTTACATGGACCTGAACATGGTCGCCCGCGTCAATTCCAGGCTGTACTGGGACGACAATGAAAACCTTGTTTTATACGCCACGCCTGACGGCATGATGGAGATGACGCCGGACAGT
>CALWEE010000116.1 GCA_944376975.1 uncultured Lachnospiraceae bacterium | reverse complement strand
CCAAGTCATATCTTCTGGGGTCAAAGAACATGGCGTTGATCAGGCTCTCCGCGCTGTCCACTGCCAGCGGTTCGCCCGGACGGATCTTCTTGTAAAGCTCCAGCAGGCCATCCTGATAGTTATCCGATGTGTCTTTGGCGATACTTGCCAGGATCTTCGGCTCCTCGCCGAACATATCGATGATCTCCTGGTTGGTGCCTACGCCCAGGGAACGCAGAAGGACCGTCACCGGTACTTTACGCGTCCGGTCGACACGCACGCTGAACACGTCGTTGGAGTCGGTCTCGTATTCCAGCCAGGCGCCCCTGTTGGGGATCACGGTGCAGGAATACAGTTTCTTGCCGATCTTGTCGTGTCCGATGGCGTAGTAGATGCCCGGAGAACGCACAAGCTGGCTGACGATGACACGTTCTGCCCCGTTGATGACGAACGTGCCGGTCTCGGTCATGAGCGGCAGATCGCCCATGAATATCTCGTGCTCGTTGATCTCGTCGGTTTCTTTGTTGATCAGACGCACCCGCACCTTTAACGGAGCCGCGTAGGTGGCGTCTCTTTCTTTACATTCGTCAATGCTGTATTTTACATCGTCCTTGCACAGCGTAAAATCTGTGAATTCCAGGCTCAGGTGGCCGCTGTAATCAGCGATGGGGGAAATATCTTCAAATACTTCCTTTAAGCCGGAATCCAGGAACCATTGGTAGGAATCCTTCTGAACTTCAATAAGATTCGGCATATCCAGAACTTCTTTTTGTCTGGCGTAACTCATACGGATGCCGCGGCCGGATCTGACCGGCTTGATTCTGTCTTTGTTCATTAACGTTTGTCACCCCTTGACTTGTAAAACAGGTATCAGAGTTGCTGTTACCAAAGGCCCTTTAAGGGCCTGGCTATCCATGATAATTGCATCATATAATGTTATCACAAATCCCACGGAAGTGTCAATAAAAAGCGGAGCGCTTTCTCATATTTTTCCACCCGGGACCAGTCTTTCCCCGTGGGATGGGGGATACGGGTCAGATCCATATTGTGTTTCAGGTCCTGGATCTTTACCGCCCGGGCCATTTCATCCAGGCTCACCCGGCGGATGTAGTCCATATAATCTTCGCCCTTTCTTCGTGTCATGACCTGTACCGAATGGGCGATGTCCCCGGGTATGCCCAGACGTTCCAGGTCCTGCCGGGTCAGGTCCGAGTCTTCGCACACGTCGTGCAGCAGCGCCAGCGCGCGGCACTTTTCCTGCCCCATGGCCTTTGAAACCGCCAGCGCGTGATAGATATACGGCGCCCCGGCTTTATCGGTCTGCCCTTTGTGGGCCTGCCAGGCGATCTTCAACGCGGTCTGCTCCAGTTCACTCCACATATTTTTTCCTCCCATCCTCCGGCCGGATCATATAAAGTCAGCCGGACACACCCATCCCGCGCCCGGCTCGCTTTATATGCGGAGTAGAAAAGGAGATGCCCGCAGACATCTCCTTCGCTCTTTTTGACCTTATTATTTGATCGTAACTTTAGCGCCTTCAGCTTCGAATTTCGCTTTGATCTCTTCAGCTTCTTCTTTGCTCGCGCCTTCTTTGATGATCTTCGGAGCGCTTTCAACCGCTTCTTTCGCTTCTTTCAGGCCAAGACCTGTCAGCTCACGAACAACTTTGATGACTTTGATCTTGTTCGGGCCGATATCGGTCAGCTCAACGTCGAACTCGGTCTTTTCTTCAGCTGCCGCAGCTTCGCCGCCCGCTGCCGCTACAACAACGCCTGCTGCCGCGGATACGCCAAACTCTTCTTCACATGCTTTTACTAATTCGTTTAATTCAAGAACGGATAATTCTTTGATAGCTTCGATAAATTCAGCTGTTGTCAATTTTGCCATTATTCTTTACCTCCAATTTTGTTTTAGTGTCCGCGGTATATTAAGCCGCTTCTTCGTTTTTCTCTGCGATCTGTTTGATAACACGAGCAAAGTTCGCAACCGGTGACTGCATGCTTCCAAGCAGTCTGCCAAGCAGGATCTCTCTGGACGGAATGGTCGCGATAACCTGGATCGTCTTCTCGTCGTAGTATTCGCCGTCTACAACGCCTGCCTTGAACTCAAGGTTCGGCATCTTCTTTGTCGCTTCATACAGGACACGGGCCGGCGCTGTCGCGTCTTCCGCGCTTACAGCGATAGCTGTCGGTCCTTCCAGAACATCGCCCAGCTTTTCAAAAGCCGTACCGGCGATCGCGCGGCGGATCAGCGTGTTCTTATAAACTTTGTAAGTCACGCCCGCTTCTCTCAGGGATCTTCTCAGCTGAGTATCTTCCTCAACTGTAAGTCCGCGGTAGTCTACGGCAACGACTGCCTGCGCGTTCTGGATCAAAGCAGCGATCTCGTCAACGATCGGCTGTTTCAATTCAACTTTTGCCATGTTGGTGCACCTCCTTCAAATGATTCAGTGTGCCGCCATCTATCCCGGGCCTGGGCGCGGGATAAAAAAACCTCTCTGTCCAAAGACAGAGAGGTCTGTAAAGTCATACGTAAACCTTTCGGCTACGACAGTCTCCCTCGGCAGGTGTTCTTCACTTACGCCTTTCGGCACCTGCTGTCTCTGGCAGCATTCGCTTTAATAATATATCACTTAATAAAGTGGATGTCAATCATAAAACCGGAAATCAGCCCAATTTTACGGTGTTGAGCTTGATGCCCGGGCCCATTGTGGACGTGATGACCACGCTTCTCAGATACTGGCCCTTGGCAGCCGCCGGTCTTGCCTTGATGATTGCTCCGATCAATGTATGGAAGTTGTCCGCTAACTGATCTTCGGTGAAAGATACTTTTCCGATCGGCACATGAATGATATTGGTCTTGTCCAGTCTGTATTCGATCTTACCGGCTTTGATGTCGTTGACCGCTTTTGTCACGTCCATGGTCACGGTTCCGGCCTTCGGGTTCGGCATGAGGCCCTTCGGTCCGAGGATACGGCCGAGGCGTCCAACGATACCCATCATGTCCGGTGTGGCTACGACAACGTCAAAGTCCAGCCAGCCTTCTTTCTGGATCCGCGGAACCAGTTCTTCGCCGCCGACATAATCCGCTCCAGCGGCTTCTGCCTCAGCTACTTTGTCGCCTTTCGCGAATACGAGCACGCGAACCTTTTTACCTGTTCCGTGGGGCAGTACGACCGCGCCGCGGACCTGCTGATCCGCGTGACGTCCGTCAACGCCCAGACGGATGTGAGCCTCGACTGTCTCGTCAAACTTGGCAGTCGCGGACTTCTTCACCAGGCTTACAGCTTCTTCTACATCATAAAGATTCGCGCGGTCCACTAATTTTCTGGCTTCCGCATATCTCTTACCTTTTTTCATGATAAATCCTCCTTGTGGTATTATCGGGAGCGACCCTCCCACTGTTCGTTTCGTTGCTTTACGATCAATCTTCTACTTTGATACCCATGCTGCGGGCTGTTCCCGCGATCATGCTCATAGCCGCTTCCAGGCTCGCCGCGTTCAGATCGGGCATCTTGATCTCGGCGATCTTCTGGATCTCCGCTTTAGAGATCGTGGCTACTTTCGTTTTGTTGGGAACCGCGGAACCGGATTTGATGTTGCATGCTTTTTTGAGCAGTACAGCAGCCGGCGGGGTCTTCGTGATGAAGCTGAAGCTTCTGTCGTTGTATACGGTGATGACAACGGGGATGATCATATCGCCCTGATCCGCTGTTCTCGCGTTAAACTCTTTCGTAAACTGTACGATGTTCACGCCGTGCTGACCTAAAGCCGGTCCGACAGGCGGAGCCGGTGTTGCCTTTCCGGCAGGTATCTGTAATTTGATATATCCTGTTACTTTTTTCGCCATGATAGCGCACCTCCTGAATATTGTGGTATTTTCGGGAATGTCCCTCCCACTGTCTGTCCTTTCCCCGGACAGACATTTTGTCTGTTACATTTTCCGGATATCTAAGACGCTGATCTCCACAGCCGTCTCCCGGCCAAACATTTCCACGCCGATCGTTGCCGTTGCCTTGCCTTCGTTGATCGCGCGGATGACACCCACCGTGTCTTTCCACGCGCCGGATACAACGCGCACACTGTCGCCGACTTCATAATCGATCTGTACCTTTTCACTGCTGATCCCCAGAGGCGCCATCTCCTCCTCGGTCAGTGGAACGGCTTTGGATTCCGGTCCTACAAACCCTGTCACGCCGCGGGTGTTCCGCACCACGTACCAGGTTTCGTCATTCATGACCATATGCAGCAACACGTATCCAGGGAAAAGCTTCTTTGAAACATTCTTTTTCTGGCCGTTCTTCACTTCCACCACGTCCTGCATGGGTACCTGAACGTCCAGGATCTGGTCTTCCAGATGAAGATTCTGGATCGACTGTTCAATATTGGCTTTTACCTTATTCTCATAACCTGAATAAGTATGAACAACATACCATTTTGCTTCTGCCATATTCTCCACCTTTTCTACAGCGAAATAAGGAAATCGACTCCGTAACGGAGCACAATGTCAAGCAGCGCGATCAGCAGGCCGAGCAGCACGGACACGATGGCGACCGCCGCCGCTTCTTTGCCGACGGTCTTTTTGTCCGGCCAGATGATCTTCTTGAATTCGGCCTTCACTCTGCTCAGTCTGCCCGGTTTTCTTACTTTTTCAGCTTCGCTCATAAATTCCACTCCTCGCTGACGACCGATTACCGGGTTTCCTTGTGCATTGTGTGTTTCTTACAGAATCTGCAATACTTTTTGGTTTCCATTCTGTCCGGATGAGCTTTCTTATCCTTCGTCATGTTGTAATTACGCTGCTTACATTCCGTACATGCCAATGTGATCTTAACGCGCACAACTTCCACCTCCACTTATTTTTTTTGATCTTGGTCTTAATTTCAGGCATAAAAAAAAGACCGCTTCCATAGCGCATCTATTATATAACGTTTTTTTCGCGCCGTCAAGCTTTTTATAAGCCGGACAGGATCGCCGCGAGCGCCCGAAAAAACAGGCTCCGCGGCGGCAGAAGCGCCGGGCTTTAAAAGATGGTCTGGACAAGGAGCATATAGCACAGGGTGCCGCCCGCGATGGATAAGAGCATCTGCCGTTTCCACAGATGCAGCCCGACGACCACGAGGATGGCCAGGCCTTCCGGTATGCCCCTGCTTCCGGAAAACAGGCTCACGTTTTTCAGGCAGTAGATGACCAGCAGGCCGAAGACGGCCGCCGGGAGCACTTTCCCGAGATAACGGATATAGCCGGGCGTGGGCTTATCGCCCGGAAAAAGGATAAACGGCAAAAAGCGGGTCAGGGCCGTCCCGAGGACGACCATGCCGATGGTGATCATCTGTTCTGTCCACGTCATGTCCGGCTCACTCCTTTCTCAAGAGGGCGTCTGAAACAGGTGAGGGCGGCCAGGATGGCGATCATGGCCGGGATGATAAAGTTATCCGGCCCGAAGGCGATCCGGCATAAAAGCGACAGGGCCAGTCCCGCCAGAGCGCTGGCGTGCTGTTTTTCTTTCAGCCACTGTTCCAGGAAGATGACGACGAACATGGCCGTCATGACAAAATCCAGCCCTTCGGTATCAAAATGGATGAAAGAACCGAAGACGCCGCCCAGGGTGGCGCCGGAAAACCAGTACAGATGGTTTAACAGCGTCACGAAGAACATGAACCATCCCCGGTCCACGTCTTTGGGTATATCCGCCGTGTAATTGATGGAAAAGCTTTCGTCGCACATGCCGAAGATCAGGTAGATCTTCTTTAGCCCCAGGCCTTTGAACCTGTCCAACATGGAGATGCCGTAAAACAGATGCCTGGCGTTGATCATCAGCGTCATGGCCAGCGCCTGGAGCGGGTCGAACGCGC
>CALWEE010000115.1 GCA_944376975.1 uncultured Lachnospiraceae bacterium | reverse complement strand
ATCTTCTGGCTGCCTTCCACCAGATAACTCTCGATCATGACGCCTTTGACAAGGCTGCGGATCTCGGAAGAAAGGGAACGGCTGTGGAGCACTTCCTTGACGATACGGATCTGCTCTTTGAACTGCTTGTCCGAATTGGCGTGGTTGGCGTCCACGATGGTCGCCGGATTGACCAGTTCCCGTTCCTGATACATATCGTACAGTTTGATCAGGTCTTCGTAGTGGTAGTTGGGACGGGAGCGGCTGTACTTGTTCACGGACCCTCTCAAGATCGTGTGAGCGTAAGGATTGCCGGTGGTGTTCACATCCCATCCGCGGTAGATAAAGTTGTGATTGGTCTGGGCGGCCACGACGGAATTGAGCATGACGGCGAAATCTCCGCTGGTGGGATTTTTCATGCCGGCAGCCACGTCAAAACCGCTGGTGACCAGACGGTGCTGCTGGTCCTCAACAGACCGGGCGCCGATGGCGATATAAGAAAGGACGTCGGACAGATACCAGAAATTTTCCGGATAAAGCATTTCGTCGGCGATGGGCAGACGATAATCTTCCAGAGCTTTCATGTGCAGCTTGCGGATGGCGATGATGCCGTGTAAAAGGTCCGGTTCTTTTTCCGGGTCCGGCTGATGGAGCATGCCCTTGTATCCCTCGCCGGTCGTCCGGGGCTTGTTCGTGTAGATCCTCGGGACAAGGATGAGCTTGTCGGCCACCTTTTCCTGGAGACGGGCAAGCCGGCCGATATATTCGCAGACCGAATCTTCGTTGTCCGCGGAACAGGGACCGATGATGACAAGGAACTTGTCGGAAGCTCCGGTGATGACGTCGATGATCTTCTGGTCCATTTTCTTTTTATGTGCGGTAAGCGCTTCCGACATGGGATACATGGCTTTGATCTCCTGAGGGATCGGAAGTTTTTTCCTGAATTCAAAACTCATATGTGGGACTCCTTTTCTGAAATAATATTCAACAGATATTATAATAATACAAATTCCGGAAGATGTAAACAGCAAAAGGGGCGGAAGGGCAGACGATCAAAAAAGCTTGCATAATCAGCCCAAAGTGGTTAGAATAGAAACATATTGTGTAAAAACAGAAAAGTGGGAAATTATGGTCGGATTATTAGTGGAGATACTGGCGGCGCTGGCGGCTTCCGCCTTTGTTATGATCGTGCATGAACTTTTAAAGTCGGTGGCCTATGTCCTCACCGGAAGGCATTGCCAGAAAGGGGACCGGGTCAGGATATTTCGGGTTTCCCGGTACGTGGATCCCATCGGCTGGCTGCTTTTTTTGATCTGCAGCGCTGGTTTTTCCAAACCTTACGCCTATCGATTAAAGGAAAAAGATACCAACGCGGCCATCGGCCTGACCGGGTTTCTGACGTTGGCGGTCCTGACCGCGGCGTCCCTTTCCATGTTCGTTTTCAAGACCCGTTTTATCGTGTTTGACGACGGGACCGATATCCTGAACCTCCTGGCTTATTTTGCCGTAGCGCTCAACAGCTACGTGGCCCTTTTTTCCATTTCCCTGTTCATCGTCAATCTGGTGCCGACGCTCACATCCGATATGGCCCTACTCATCATGGCCGTATCGCCGAGACAGCTGATCCGCCTGGTCCGTCTGGACGCGGGGCTTAAAGGAGCGCTGCTGCTTATGATCATCCTGGGCGTGGTGAGCAGTATGTCCGGCGCGGCCATGGATACGCTTTGCCGGCTGATCCTTTTGTGACGCCCGATCCGGGTATGGAGGTATTATGGCTTTATCTGTGAAACTTCAGGTGTTCGAGGGGCCGCTGGACCTTTTGCTGCATCTGATCGACATTAACAAGATCGATATATACGATATTCCCATCGCTCTGATCACCGACCAGTATCTGGACCATATCCGCCGGATGCAGGAACAGGATATGAACATCATGAGCGAATTCCTCGTTATGGCGGCCACGCTGCTGCGGATCAAGTCCCGCATGCTCCTGCCCGCCGAGCCGAAAGACGAGTCGGTACAGGAAGATCCGAGGGAAGAACTTGTCCGCCGGCTGCTGGAACACAAACTCTACAAATATATGGCGTCGGAATTAAAAGACCGGCAGCTGGAAGCGGGGAAGGCCGTTTACCGGTCCATGATCCTTCCAAAAGACATGGTCTACGAAGAACCGCCGGTCGACCTGGACGCTTTGGTGGGCGATATGGATTTTAAAAAGCTCCACAGTATATTTGAAGACGTGCTGCGCCGGCAGGAAGATAAACGGGACCCGGTCCGGAGCCAGTATGGCCGCATCGAGCAGGAGGAGGTCAGCCTGGGCGAGCAGATCGACCGGCTGAATGAATACGGAAAGGCCCATCGGGATTTTTCTTTCCGGGAACTGCTGAAAAAGGGCCAGGGGAAGGTCTATGTCATCGTCACCTTCCTGGCCGTTCTGGAACTGATGAAAAGCGGGCGTGTCACGATCCGTCAGGACCGGCTTTTCGATGATATTTATATACATATGACAGATAAGGAGAACAAGTGATGGACAGACAACAGGCCGAGGCAGCCATTGAAGCGCTGCTGTTCGCCATGGGCGATTCCGTGGCGGCGTCCGATCTGGCCCACGCGCTGGAGTTGGACGTGAAGGACGTGCGCAAGATCGTCCGCGACATGATGTTCAGATATGAAGAAGAAAACAGAGGCGTTCAGATCATCGAACTGGACGACGCCTTTCAGATGTGCACAAAACCCGCCATGTACGAATATCTGATCCGGCTGACCCATCAGCCGAAAAAACACGCGCTGACCGACGTCATGCTGGAAACGTTGTCCATCGTGGCGTATAAACAGCCGGTGACCCGGGCGGAGATCGAAAAGATCCGGGGCGTCAATTCCGACCATGCCCTGAACCGGCTCGTCGAATATGGACTGGTGTGTGAAACGGGCCGTCTGGACGCGCCCGGCAAGCCGATCCTGTTCGGTACGACGGAAGAATTCCTCCGTACCTTCGGCGTTCGCTCGGTTGAGGAGCTGCCGATACTGGATCCGGAAAAAGTGGAAGAATTTAAAACAGAAGCGGAAGAAGAGGCTCAGATGTCATTGGACGTCTGAGCCTTTGAATATTTATGCAGGACGTTTAAATGTGAAGACCCTCGGGCATAATTTAAAAAAGACATCCATAAGCTGATAAAAAAGCATCGGGTGGATAAAAGTGAAAAGATATGTCGGGTTATTTTTGGCGGTGCTTGGCCTTGTGTTGGGAATGTTCAAAGGCGGATACGCGAACGAAGCGTACGCGAAAGATCCTCCGGAGGACCTTTACGCCCTGTCCGCCGCCCTGGTAGACGGCGATACGGGCCGCCTGCTGTGGGGGAAAAACGCGGATGAGCCCATGGCCATGGCCAGTACGACGAAGATCATGACCTGCCTGATCGCCCTGGAATACGGGGATATGGACGATCTTGTCACGTTTTCCGGGAACGCGGCTTCCATGCCGGAAGTGAAACTGGGCGCGTCGGCGGGCGAGACCTTTCGGATGGAAGATCTGCTATACGCCATGATGCTGGAGTCCTACAATGACGTGGCGGTGGCCATAGCCGAGCATGTGGGCGGGAGCGAAGAAGGCTTTGCCCGGCTGATGAACGAAAAGGCGGCCAGTCTGGGCTGCGTCCATACGTCTTTTGTCACGGCCAACGGCCTGGACGCGGACGGCCATCAGACGACGGCGGCAGAACTGGGCGCGATCGCGTCCCATGCCGTGAAGAACGACGTTTTTTGTCAGATCATCGGGACCAAAGAATATGTTTTTTCCAACACGGACGGCAAGACGTACCGCGCGGACAACGCGGACGCGTTTCTCGATCAGATGGAGGGCGCTTTCGGCATCAAGACCGGTTATACGGCGGACGCGGGGTATTGTTTCGTGGGAGCGCTCCGGGACGATGGGCGCACCTTCATATCGGTGGTCCTTGGCAGCGGATGGCCGCCCTATAAGGACCGTAAATGGAGCGATACCCGCGAACTGATGGAATACGGCATGCAGGCGTATCAGCTGAAAACGGTGGGCGTATCCGATATGGATCTGGGCGGCGTCGCCGTCGCGGACGGTATGACAGATGAGCTGATCTTAAAAAGCGATACGGAAGAAAAAACATTTCTTTTTGGCGCTGAAGACCGTTTTACCGTCTCCGTCGTAAAAGATCCGGCAGTTGCCCCCGCGCCGGTTTCGGAAGGCGAGACGGTGGGGCGCGTAATGTATAAGATCAACGGGGACGTGGTGGCGTCTTTTCCCGTGTATACTGAAGGCGGCTGCGACAAAAAGACGTTTTGGAACAGCCTGCGAAAAATTTACCGAATTTGGCTGGAAAATTAACTTGATATTTGACAACGGTGTGCTAAGATGGTAATTGGGAGAGATTTTTGTTCCCTGTTTTAATTTGCTAGAATTTATCATTTCACAGTTTGGAGGGAAAAAAATGAGTACAAGCAACAGGCTTTCCGCCAGGGAAAGGATCAACCGACTGCTGGACGACAGCAGTTTTGTGGAGACCGGAGCGTTTGTCCACGCGCGGAACACGGATTTTGGCATGGACAAAAGCCCGACGCCGTCAGACGGGGTGATCACCGGCTATGGCCGTATAAACGATCAGCTGGTCTATGTTTACAGCCAGGACGCCTCTGTTCTCGGAGGCACCGTGGGCGAGATGCACGCGGGAAAGATCCGGAGGATCTACGATCTGGCATTGAAGACCGGGGCTCCGGTAATCGGCCTGGTCGACTGTGCCGGCATGCGCCTTCAGGAGGCGACAGACGCGCTGAACGCCTTTGGCGAGCTGTACAGGCAGCAGGTCCGTTCTTCCGGGGCGATCCTTCAGATCACGGCGGTCCTCGGGACCTGCGGCGGAGGCATGGCGCTCATTCCCGGCCTGACTGATTTTACGATCATGACAGCGGAGGGCGGCAGGCTTTTCGTGAACGCGCCCAACACGTTGGACGGAAATCGGGAAGATATATGCGATACCGCCTCGGCGGCGTATCAGGCGGCTCAGGCGGGAACAGTGGATTTTGTGGAAAAGACGGACGAAGACGCGCTGGATCGGATAAGGGAACTCATTGGCCTGCTTCCGCCAAACAGCGTGGATGGATGCGGTTACGCGGAATGTGACGACGATCTGAACAGAGTCGATCCGTCCCTTGCTCAGACGCTGGACGCCCGTTACATCCTTTCCAGCATCGCCGACGGCCATCAGGTGTGCGAAGTCCGTAAAGACCACGCGCCGGAAATGGTGACGTTGTTTTTGCGGCTGGGCGGCATATGCGTCGGCGCCGTGGCCAACTGCGGCGAACAGACCGATGAAGAAGGAAGGACCCGGACGCAGGAACCGGTCCTTACAAGTGACGGCGCCCGCAAGGCGGAAGCGTTCATACGGTTTTGCGACGCGTTTTCCATCCCGGTGCTCACGCTCGTCAACGTGAAAGGGTTCAAGGCGACAAAAGAGGAAGAAAAGACGATGGGCAAAGCCGCGGCGAAACTGATCGGGGCTTATGTTCAGGCAACTGTCCCGAAGGTGACCCTTATTGCCGGAGACGCCTGTTCCAGCGCCTATCTGGTCATGGGCAGCCGTCATGTGGGCGCCGACGTGGTCTACGCTTATCCAAGGGCCCGCATCGGTATGATGGACCCGGAATCGGCGGTGCGCATCATCTATTCCGACGCCATCGAAAAAGCGGCGGATAAGCCGTCCTTTATACGGGAAAAAGCCAATGAATACGACGCGCTCCAGGCCAGTCCCCTTTCGGCCGCGTCAAGAGGCTATGTGGACGATATCATCGAACCGGCGGCCACCAGGAAACGTCTGATCGCCGCTTTCGATATGCTTGATACAAAACGGGATGGCCGGCCGCCGAAAAAGCACGGGACCATCTGAGACGAGGTGAAGACAGTGAAA
>CALWEE010000114.1 GCA_944376975.1 uncultured Lachnospiraceae bacterium | reverse complement strand
ATCAAGAGAAATAATGTATGGTTTTCTACATAAAAACGATAGAAGCTAAAAAAAACAATTGAAATTATGTGGCTTTACGGCTATAATACCACATGAAATAACATAATTCAATATAAATTTGGTGAAAAATAAAGAAAAAACAGATAAAAATGCCATGAAAAGTGGATTTTCGGCAAAGATTTTGCTAAAATGATAACAGATCAGGAAAGAAATGAGAGGGGGATCTTTTAGTGCTGAGCATAGAAAGACAGGGGATCATAAAAAATATCCTTTTGGAACATAAAAGCGTGTCCGTGGCGGATCTGACGGAACGCTTCGGCGTGAGCTTCGAGACGATCCGCAGGGACCTGAAAGTCCTGGAAAAGGAAGGCATGATCGAAAAAACTTACGGGGGCGCCGTATTGAAACAGAAGGTGATGAATCCGGCGGATTATCAGACGCTGTCCCATATCATGGTGGACTCCAAGCGCAAGATGGCCCTTCGGGCGGTCCGCCTTCTGGTCCCCGGAGACTGTATCTATATCGGCTTTTCCAGTACCTGCGTCCAGGTGGCCGACGTGCTTCCGGATATCCCGCTGGTCGTCATGACCAATTCCCTGGAAGTGATGAAGCGGCTTTCGGAAAGGAAGAACGTGACGCTTTTTTCCACTGGCGGGAGCTGGGATGGCCGCAACTGCGCTTTTCTCGGACGGGCCGCCCTGGACAGCCTGACCGGTTATCATCTGGACAAGGCGTTCATCTCCTGCCGGGGACTGAGCATGGAGGAAGGGATCAGCGACAAGACCGGCCTGGAGTCGGATATGCGGCGCCGGGTGACCGAATGTTCCAATGAAGTCTACCTGATGGCGGACAGCACCAAATTCGATAAGGTGACTTTTGTGAAAACCTGCGGTTTCGATCGGATCACCGGCGTGATCACCGATGAGCCCATGAGCGACCACTGGCAGAGTTTTTTGAAAGGCCGGGGCATACGCTGCTTCGACCGGGACCTTTCCGACGACGCCGGATCGCCGGAGGAAGACATACAGGAAGACCGGTAACGGGCCGGTCGTTTTAAGAAAAAAAGATAAAAAGTCAGAAAGTTGTGATCATCATTAAAGATATCACAACTTTTTTTATTAAAAAAGTATAAAGCGCATTGACAATATGAATTATGTGGTGTAATGTTGCATTATAGGACAATAACACATCAAGAAGCAATATAAAACAACGAAAGGAGAGGGAATGTTTCTTATGGGGTCTACGGTTTAAGGCTTGATGTGGATGTAAAACTTATGGAAAAGGAGCAATGCGTATGTTTGATGAAATGAGGAAAACCGTCCTTTGGCACGCGAAAAGAGGATACGAGGAAAAACTGTTTGCGGGAACGAGCGGGAACCTGAGCGTATACGACCGGGATGCCCAGGTCATGGCCATCACGCCCAGCAGCCTGCATTACGGGCTGATGACGGAGGAAGATATCGTGATCATGAAGCTGGACGGGACGATCGTGGAGGGCAGAAGAAAGCCATCGTCCGAATGGCAGATGCACCAGGCGATCTACCAGGAAAAACCCGACGTGAACGCGGTCGTTCGCGCCCTTTATAACCGGAAAGCCTGCACCATGGCCGATCACGGCGCCGTGGCGGTGGGCGAAAGCCTGGAAAAAGCCTATCTGAGCGCCATCTATCTGGATGATGTGGCGAAGATCTATTGCCTGACGCCGGACAAATCGGATATCCATGTGATTCCGGAAGACATTGTGGACAAAATGCGGGAAAAATACCATCTGCCGAAAGACTGATGGGGAAAAGAATGGGGTGAAGCTATGGAGTATATTCTGGCGTATGATTTTGGGACCAGCGGCGTCAAAGCGGCGTTGGTAGACCTTGAGGGACGGATGATCGGCAGCAAAGAATCCGGTTATCCTCTGATCTATACGGAAGAAGGGTATGTGGAACAGGAACCGACGGCCTACTGGAAGGCGGTATGCGAAGCCACGCGGGACGTGGTGGAAAGCACCGGCATCGGGAAGGAAACCGTGACGGGCATGTCCTTTTCCACACAGGGGCTGGGTATCATTCCTCTTGGAAAAGACGGAACGATCCTCTACAACAACATATCCTGGGTGGACAGCCGGGCCAGGGCCCAGGCGGACGAGATCAACGCAAAACTGGGAAGACATGAATTTGACGCGGCGGACGTGCTGCCAAAATATCTGTGGATCAAGCAGAATATGCCAAAGCTTTATGAAAAGACGGCGTATTTACCGGCTGCTGACCGGCGATAAAGAGACGGCTTATGAAAAAGGCATGCTGTCCCGGCTGTTCAGGGAACTGAACGACGCGCTGGGCATCGGTTTTACTTTAAAAGACCTGGGCGTAAAAGAAAGCGCCATACCGGATATGGCGAAGGACGCCATGAAAAGCGGCAACGTGGCGGTCAATCCCAGGGAGACGACTCTGGAGGACATCATCCGGATGTACAAAGACTCTATGTAAATATGCCATACAACATCTCCTATTTCTTAAATGGACAGAAGGGCTCTCCCGGCTTTAAAAGTTCCGGGAGAGCCCTTCCGCTTATGAGAGTGGAAAATATGAAAAGGTCATAGACCTGGAGTGAGCGCTTTTAATATATCCGGCACACGGCGGCTTTCCGCCTGGAAAGACAGGAGCGGCTCGTTGATCTGTTCCAGATAATGGGCGTCCGAATCGCTGATGATCCGGCACTTTTCCAGATAAGGATGTTCCCTTCTCAGCTGGTGGAGCCGGGACATATCTTTGACCTCCGCGCAGGTAAACCGGCTGTCCGGCGGGATAAAGCCCAGGTTGGACAGCAGGCTGTTGGCCGTTTTGTCGATATGGGCCGGGATCATGACGCCCGACCTTTCTTCCACAAAGGGCTGCAGGCTGTCGAAAGACAGATCCGTGCTGTTGATCAGCAGGAACGGTTCTTCGCCGATGACGGTGTCGTCCGGCCCGTAAAGAAGCTGCTGCCCGAAAATATCCGGCCGGTTGGCCACTTTGATCAGATGGCTGTAGATAAAGCGGTCAAAGTCCAGGGCGGCGTAAAGATCGGGAAACAGGCAGACCACATGGACCTCCTCGGCGGTGGTCACTTCCATGCCGGGAATGGCGATGACGCCGTATTCGTCGGCCATTTTCATGAACGGCCCGCAGTTGCGGCTGGTATTGTGGTCGGTGAGGGCCACGACGGACAGGCCTTTGAGGGCGGACATGCCAATGATGTTGGCCGGAGTCATATCCGCGTCCCCGCAGGGCGAAAGGCAGGAATGGATGTGCAGATCGTAGGTTAACGCGATCATGCCTGCCCGGTCTGCCCCATCAGATCGTGGACCTTAAGAGCCGCTTCAAAAACCGGAAGTCCCGTCTCGAATACGGCGATGCCCTGCGTCTTCGCCTTCGCCAGGGCCGCGTCGTCAAAACAGGTTCCTTCGGCCAGGATGACGCAGGCGGCGTCGGACAGGGAAGCCACGGCCAGCGTGTTCATGTTGGCCATGACGGTCACCCAGGCGCAGCCCGAGGGCGCCCGGCTCATGGCGATGCTCAGAAGATCGCAGCAAAATGGGACGGTGATGGCGCGCTCCGTGTCATCTCCGGCATTGCGGAGCGTGAAGATGTCGGATCGGATCAGTTGGTTCAGTGTCATAAAGGACCTCCTCGCGAAAGATCAGTCGGCTTCCTGGCCGTCGCCGTCTTCCTGGCCGGAAGATGGGTTCAGGGAAGCGTCAAGCAGGCTGATGTCCGATGAAAGCTGGGTGATGTACTGTTTCAGTATGTAAATATATTCTTTGGCGTTGTCGCCGCCGATGAAGATATTGTTGGCCAGTGTATTGGCGTTGTCCATCAGCTTGTGGATATGGTTTTTCAGCACGTAGATGCAGTCGTTCTGGGTGGCGTTGCCCCGGACGATATCTTCGGCCAGCGCCTTGCAGGTGGGCGCGCCGCAGGAACCGCAGTCCAGGCCGGGGAACTTCTGGCAGAGCCGGTTCACCTTGTTGAGCATGGCCAGGCTTTCCATCATGGAATTGCCCAGACGGAAAACGGGCAGGTATTCCACCGGTTCCGTCCAGTACAGGTCCGTATTGTCGATGTCCGGCGTTTTATGGGTCATGGACACCGGCAGGTACTGGTTCAGCTGTTTTAACTTGGCCTTGGCCACGTAAGGATTCTCTACGGTCAGGACGCCGCCGACGCAGCCGCCGTTGCAGGCGTTCAACTCGATGAAGTTCAGGTCGGAAAACTTTTCGTCTTCCAGGTCCTCCAGCACCCGGATCACGTTCTCGATGCCGTCGGCGGCCAGATAGCTGCTGGTGATCATGCCGGCGGCCTCGCCGCCGCTTCCGCCCCAGCCTACGCCGATGCGCCCGGCGCGGGCCAGGTCCATGGGACTTTTTTCCGCTTCTTTCATGAGCGGAAGAAGGATGGGATAAATGTCCTGTATGGCCAGCACGCCGTCGATGTCGCTGTGGGCGTTGCCCAACGGGGAACGGGCATAGGTGACTTTGGACGGGCAGGGCGACAGGAAGATGACGCCGATCTTATCCGGCGGAAGGCCGGTTTTTTTGACGGCTTCCCTGCGGGCCAGCCGGGCAGCCACCTCCACCGGCGGGTTGATGGGAAGTAAATGCTCGATCAGGTTCGGGAACCGGACCCGGATCAGACGGACGACGGAAGGACAGGCCGTGCTTATAAAAGGCCAGTTTTCCGGATGGTCCGCCACGTACTTTCGGGATTCTTCCGATACCAGTTCCGCGGCCGCGGCCACTTCGTACACGTCGTTGAAACCCAGAAGGATGAGGGCGGTCAGGACGATATTGATATCTTCCAGATGATTGAACTGGCTGTAGAGGGACGGCGCCGGAAGGGCTACGGTATACTTATAGCGCCCAAGGATATCCGGACGGTCCCGGCGGCTGATCTTGGCGTGATGGCTGCAGATGCGTATGCACTCGCCGCAGTCGATGCAGAATTCGCCGGCGATGATCGCCTTGCCGTCCCGGACCCGGATGGCCTCGGTGGGACAGCGCTTGATACAGTTGATACATCCGTTGCACAGATCTTTTTTCAGGTGGACGGAATGGTAAAAACGGGTGTCCATGCCGCTTGCCCCCTTTCTGTCTTATGGTTCACAGATCGACGGTCATGGTCACGGTGGTGCCCACGCCCAGTACCGTGTCGATCTGCATGGTATCCGAATATTTTTTCATGTTGGGAAGGCCCATGCCGGCTCCGAAGCCCAAAGAACGGATATTGTCCGGGGCGGTGGAGTAACCGGCCTGCATGGCCCGTTCCACGTCTTCGATGCCGGGCCCCACGTCTTTTAATTCCATGCGGATCATCGTGGGCAGGATATCCACGGTGATATGGCCGCCCTGGGCGTGGATGACCATGTTGATCTCGCCTTCATACATGGCGATGGCCACCTTCCGGATGACCTGGGGCGAAACGCCCAGCTGCTTCAGTTTGTTCTTCACGTCGCTGCTGGCTTCCCCGGCGCGGGTAAAATCGGTGGGAGAGACGTCGTAATGGAGTGTCATGAGGCTGCCGTCCATGTCAATCACCTCCGCCAAGTCCGGCGGAATAAAGGATCCCGCAGGCCGTAAACATACGGAGAGGGGTGGCCATGAGGCAGATGTTCCGTTCGCTGGCCATCTGTATCATGGAGGCGTCCGGTTCTTTTCCCCGGATCATGATCACGCAGACGATATCCATCATCTCGGCGGTGCGGATGACCTGCGGATTGCACAGACCGGTCAGAAGGACGGACTGGTCGTTGACATGGGCGAGGACGTCGCTCATCATATCTGAACCGCACGCGCGGTAAACTTCCGTGTCAAGAAGGTCTTCGCCGGAAAGGACACGGGCGTTCAGAAGTTCTTTAATGGTATTGACTGTCATACAAAACCTCCTGCTGTATGAAACGGTGT
>CALWEE010000113.1 GCA_944376975.1 uncultured Lachnospiraceae bacterium | reverse complement strand
GTATGGAGATGCGGGCCGCCATAGCCGGCTTTGAAGCCCTGAACCGGCCCTGCCAGGTGGAAGTATACGCGGATTCCCAGTATCTGATCCGGGCTTTCAACGACCACTGGCTGGAAGGCTGGATCAAAAAAGGATGGAAGCGGGGGAAAAATGAGCCGGTCAAAAACGTGGATCTGTGGCAGCGTCTCCTGAAAGCCTGCGAGCCCCATCAGGTCACCTGGCACTGGGTCAAAGGCCATAACGGCCACCCTCAGAATGAACGGTGCGACAGCCTGGCTGTCGCGGCGGCAGAAGGAAAGGATTTGAAAGATGACGTTTGATCTGCCTGATACATTTACGAAACGCATGAAAGAACTTCTGGGGGAGGAATACGCGGATTTCGCGGCAAGCTACGAACAGCGGCCGTGGGCCGGCCTGCGGGTCAATACCCTGAAACTGACGCCCGACGGATATCGGGCCCTGTCCGGACAGGATCTGGAGCAGGTTCCCTGGTGCGACTGCGGCTTTTATTACGACGGCAGCCGGGCCTTTTCCAAAAACCCGCTGTACCACGCCGGTCTTTATTATATCCAGGAACCCAGCGCCATGTTCCCGGCGCAGGTCCTCCCGGTCAGCAAAGGCGACCGGATACTGGATATGTGCGCGGCGCCTGGAGGCAAAAGCACGGCCTTGGCGGCGAAACTTCAAGGCACCGGCCTCCTTGTCTCCAACGACGTGAGCGCGTCCCGGGCAAAGGCTCTGCTCAAGAATATCGAAGCCTCCGGCATACGCAACAGCATCGTGCTCACGGAAGATCCGGCGGATCTTTCCGGCCGGTTTGAACAGTATTTTGACAAGATCCTCATCGACGCGCCCTGTTCCGGAGAAGGCATGTTCCGAAAGGAGCCTTCCATGCGGCCCGCCTGGGAAAAGACCGGGCCCGCTTATTTCCGGAAAATACAGGAACATATCGTGGACCATGGCATACGTATGCTGAAACCCGGCGGCAGGATGGTCTATTCCACCTGCACGTTTTCCGTGGAAGAAAATGAAGGGATGCTTGACTACATATTGAAACATTATCCGGATATGTCCATGGAAACCATCTCCATCCGGGCGGAAGGCCTGCGTTTCGCCCAGCCGGAGTGGGCCGGAGCCGATGAAAGCATAAGAAAAGCCGTCCGGCTGTGGCCCCATCATCTGAAAGGCGAAGGGCATTTTACGGCGCTGCTGAAAAAATCGGGTCCTGTCAAAGAAGACCGGACGATCCAAACGGCGCGGGGCGGGCAGAAGATCCCGGAAGAATTCAAAACCTTCCTTTGTCAGGCCGGCATCCGAAAAGTTTTCGATCCGGACCGGCTTTTTCTGCAAAGGGACCATCTGAGTTATCTGCCGGAAGATATGCCCGATATTTCCGGCCTGCGCGTCATGCGTACCGGCTGGTACCTGGGCTGTTTCAAAAAGAAACGGTTCGAGCCCTCCGGATCGTTCGCCAGGGCTCTGACCGAAAAAGAATGTGGGCATTTCATCAACCTGGATCCGAAAGATCCGGACGCGGTCAAATATCTGAAATGTGAAACCCTGCAGATCGATCCATCGCTTAAACCGGGATGGTACATCGTCGCCGTCGGCGGTCACGCCCTCGGCTGGGGAAAAGTATCCGGCGGCACGCTGAAGAACAAATATCCTTCCGGCTGGCGGTGGATGTAAAGGACGGATGATATGGCATCAGGAAAGAAACTGCGGCTGGACAGATATCTGGCCGATATGGGCGCCGGTACCCGCAGCGCCATAAAAAACAGCATACGCAAAGGACAGGTGGAGGTCAACGGCGTCATCGTCACGACGCCGGAACACAAAGTAGATGAAACCGACCGGGTCTGCCTGAACAAGATTCCGGTCGTTTATACCAGGTGGGAATACATTTTGCTGAACAAACCGGCCGGCGTCCTGTCGGCCACAAAAGACCCGAAAGGCCGTACGGTCCTGGATCTGATCGACAGTCCGCGGAAAAAAGAACTGTTCCCTGTGGGCCGTCTGGACAAAGATACGGAAGGCCTGCTTTTGATCACCAATGACGGGGCTTTGGCCCACCGGCTCCTGGCGCCAAAAAGCCATGTGGCGAAACGCTATTACGCGAAGGTGACCGGTAAAGTAACCGAGGAAGACGCGCGTCTCTTTGCCGAAGGGCTTTTTGTAGACGCGTCTTTTCGCGCCCTCCCGGCCAAACTTGAGATACGCCAGGCAGCGGAGGCGGGCTCGGAAGTGGTCCTTGAGATCTATGAAGGAAAATTCCATCAGGTCAAGCGGATGTTTTTGGCTGTCGGAAAAGAAGTGACCTACTTAAAACGGCTGTCCATGGGCCCCCTTACCTTAGACAAAGATATGCGTCCCGGGCAATGGCGCCGCCTTCGTCCGGATGAAATCCATAAACTTACAGGAGAAGACGGACATGTTTGAATATGAAGCGGTCTTATTCGATCTTGACGGCACATTGGTGGATTCCATGGGCATATGGAAAGGCATCGATATGGAATACCTTGGGAAACGGGGCATCGCCGTGCCCGACGGACTGCAAAAAGCCATTGAAGGCATCAGCATGTATGAAACGGCCGATTATTTTAAAGAACGTTTCCGCATACCGGACAGCCATGAGCGGATGATCCGGGAATGGAACGCCATGGCGCTGGAAAAATACCGGCAGGTCCCTTTAAAAAAGGGCGTCCTGCGTTATCTTCGCCATCTCAGGTCCCGGAACATTCCATGCGGCCTTGCCACCAGCAATTCCCGGCCTCTGACCGACGCCGCGTTAAAAAGCCATGGGATCGACGGCTTTTTTCATGCCTGCGTGACCGGAGATGAGATCAAAAAAGGCAAACCGGAACCGGATGTTTATCTGACGGCGGCCGGGCTTATCGGCGTCCCGCCGGAAAAATGCCTCGTATTTGAAGATCTGATCGCCGGCATCATGGCCGGAAAACGGGCCGGCATGCGGGTATGCGCCGTGGAAGATGTCTATTCCAGGCAGGACAGAGAAGAAAAGATCCGTCTGGCGGATCTGTACATAAAAGATTATGAAGATGAGGTACTCTATGGTTAAAGATTTTTTGCCTGTCAGTCGGCAGGATATGATCGACCGGGGATGGGAACAGGCGGATTTCGTCTATGTGATCGGAGACGCCTACGTGGATCATCCTTCTTTCGGCCATGCCATCATCAGCCGGGTGCTTGAAGCCAACGGCTATAAGGTGGCCATATTGTCCCAGCCGGACTGGAAGGACGAAAAGAGCGTATGCCGTTTCGGACGGCCAAGGCTTGGTTTCCTCATATCCGCCGGCAATATGGATTCCATGGTCAATCATTATACCGTATCCAAAAAGCGGCGCCACAACGATTCGTTCACGCCCGGAGGCGTCTACGGAAAACGGCCGGATCACGCCACGGTCGTATACGGCAATCTGATCCGGCGCGCCTATAAAGACGTGCCGGTGATCATCGGCGGCATTGAAGCCAGCCTGCGCCGGATGGCCCATTACGATTACTGGAGCGATTCGGTCAAACGTTCGGTGCTGCTTGATTCCGGAGCGGATCTTCTCCTCTATGGAATGGGCGAGCGTTCCATCATTCAGGTGGCCGACGGGCTGAACGCGGGGATCCCCATCAAAGACCTGACGTATATACCGGGAACGGTCTATAAGACCAACGTCCTTGACGACCTGGAAGATACGCTGATCCTGCCGTCTTTCGACGATGTGCGGACCGATAAAAGAAAATACGCCGAAAGTTTTTATATCCAATATACCCACACCGATCCTTTTTCCGGGAAAAGGCTGGCGGAACCTTATTCCGACCATCTTTACGTGGTGCAGAATCCGGCTTCAAAACCGTTGACCACCTCGGAAATGGACCGGGTATACAGCCTGGATTATATGCGCGAGCCCCATCCTTCTTACAAAGCCCTCGGCGGCGTCCCGGCCATTGAAGAAGTCAAGTTCAGCCTGGTCAGCAACAGGGGATGCTTTGGCGGATGCAGTTTCTGCGCCCTTACCTTCCACCAGGGAAGGATCGTACAAGTAAGAAGCCACGATTCCCTCCTGCGGGAAGCGGAAGAGATGACATGGGATCCGGATTTTAAAGGCTATATACACGACGTGGGCGGCCCTACGGCCAATTTCCGGCATCCTGCCTGCGAAAAGCAGAAGACGAAAGGCGTCTGCCCGACGCGGCAGTGCCTCTGGCCAAAGCCCTGTCCCAATCTGGACGCGGACCATTCCGACTATCTGAAACTGCTCAGGAAACTGCGTGAAATACCCAAAGTAAAAAAAGTATTTATCCGGTCCGGCATCCGTTTCGACTATCTGCTGGCGGACAAAGACGCCTCATTCCTTGAGGAATTGTGCGCTTATCACGTGAGCGGCCAGCTGAAAGTGGCGCCGGAGCACGTGGCCGATCCGGTCCTGGCGCGAATGGGCAAGCCGCCCCATGCCGTCTATGAGAAATTCGTGCGGGCCTATAAGCAGATGAACGAAAAACTTGGGAAAAACCAGTATCTCGTTCCCTATCTGATGTCGTCCCATCCCGGTTCCACATTGAAAGAAGCGGTGACGTTGGCGGAATATCTGCGGGATCTGGGTTATATGCCGGAACAGGTGCAGGATTTCTATCCGACGCCGGCGACTTTGTCCACCTGCATGTACTATACCGGGCTGGATCCAAGGACCATGGAAAAGGTCTATGTCCCGAAGGATCCCCACGAAAAAGCCATGCAGCGGGCGCTGATCCAGTACAGGAACCCGAAAAATTACCGGCTTGTCCGGGAAGCGCTCATCAAAGCGGGGCGGGAGGATCTGATCGGCTATGACAGGCGCTGCCTCATCCGTCCTTTAAAGGGCGAAGCGCCGCCTTCAAAAAAGCAGGCGGAAAAACCCCGCAAAAAGAAAAAGACCATACGGAACGTACACAGGAAGATCAAAAAATAAAGGTGGTATACATGATGGATCACAGTATTCTTGACAAAGGGACCTACGGATATATCGAACGTTTTAAGCGCTATGAGCTGATCAAGACCATCGTCTGGCTCATTTTCATCGCTCTTGTCATCGGTATCCCGTGGCTGATACTTAAAACCCAGATGAACCTTTTTACCGTTGTGGGCATCGTTCTCGTCCTTCCCACCGCGCGCACCTTCATCCTCTATATCGCGGCCCTGTCCCATCACAGCGGGAGCGAAGCGGAGCATGAAGATATCGCCGCGATGGTGAGGGAACCCATGATCCTTTTATCGGACCTTATGCTCACCCGGAGTAAAGGCCCCACCATCGTCATCTGGGAAGCCATCGTTTATAACGGCAACATCTATGCCTACGTCCCGTCGCAGAAGGCGGATATCAAAGAGATCACGGCCTATCTCCAGCAAACGATGAAAGACCTTGGCTATAAACGCAAACCTCTGGTCCACGACCAGTTCGCTTCCTACCGGGATCTTGTGGAGATGCTTTCCGTCAATCATCCCTCGGAAGTGATGGAATGTGAAGATCTGGCCAGACGGCTGAAAGCCATATCCCTGTAAAAGGCGGTTTGATATGAAAGAACTGACAGTGACGCCAAATGAAGCGGGAAAACGGCTGGACAAGCTGCTGAGCGCCTATCTGGACGAAGCGCCGAAAGGCTTTGTCTACAAAATGCTCCGCAAAAAAAATATCACCCTGAACCATAAAAAATGCGCCGGGAATGAAAAGATCCAGGCGGGCGATACGATCCAGCTCTGGCTTTCCGACGAAACCCTGGGCCGGTTCCATAAAGACCGGCAGATCCGGCAGGCGCCGGTCCATTTTTCAGTCCTGTACGAAAACAGGCATATGCTTGCCGCCAACAAGCCGGTCGGCCTTCTTTCCCAGAAAGCGGACAAAGACGATCTGTCCATGAACGAAGAACTGATCAGCTATATGATCGAAAA
>CALWEE010000112.1 GCA_944376975.1 uncultured Lachnospiraceae bacterium | reverse complement strand
CAGTATTTCGGGCTGGGCGAAGCGATGGGAAGCTTTGGGTACAGCGTGCGCAGGAAGAAAAAACAGAAAAGATAAAGAATGAAAGAGATGGCTTTTTGTCAGCCATCTCTTTTGCCGTTATCGGAAGAAGGCAGGCTGCTTGCCTTGATAATGGCGCCGTCGCCATACTTTTTCCGTATGGCGTCAAAAGCTTTGTCCAGTTTTTGGTGCCGCATATCGGTCTCGGCTTCAAACAGGCTCATCTGGTGGATGGGTTCGTCGGAAAGCCGGGACGTACGCAGGCCGAGCAGACGGATGGGCTCGCCGGTCCACAGTTCATTGAACAGTTCCATGCCCGCCCGGTGGAGACGGGACGCGTCCTGCGCCACTTCCGGAAGCTGCTTTTGATGGGAGAAAGAACGGAAATCGGAATACTTGATCTCAACGCTGACCATGCCCGCGTAAAGCGCCGCCTTTTTCAGCCGGTCGGAAACCTTTTGCGCCAGTTCGGAAAGGACCTTCGAGGCTTCGGAAACCGTGGTGATATCGGCGGAAAGGGTGGTGGAATGACCGATGCCCTTCGCCGGCCGGGGGCCGGAACCGATGGGCGTCTTCTCGATGCCGTTGGCGTATTCCCACAGGGTCTGCCCGTGGGACTTGAGGTGGGAATAGAGGATGGCCGGGTCGGTATGGGCCAGGTCGCCTATGGTGCGGATGCCCAGGAGTTCCAGACGGGAAGCGGCGGAACGGCCGACCATGAACAGGTCGCCCACCGGCAGAGGCCACATCTTTTCGGGGATCTCTTCCGGGAAAAGGGTGTGGACCCGGTCGGGCTTTTCAAAGTCGCTGGCCATCTTGGCCAGCAGGTAGTTGGTGGAAATGCCCACGTTGACAGTAAAGCCCAGTTCTTTAAAAATACGTTTCCGGATGATATGGGCGGCCGCGACACAGGAACCGCCGTCGCCGGGGACAGGGCGGTAGACCATGAAGCATTCGTCGATGCTGTACGGGCGGATGTCGTCAGAATATTCGGATAAGATGCGGCGCATACGGCGGCTGAACCGGAGATAAAGCTCCCGGTCCGGCGGGATGAGCAGCAGATGGGGACACTTTTTAAGGGCGTCCGTGACCGGCTCGCCGGTGCGGATGTGATACCGCTTGGCCGGGATGGACTTGGCCAGGATGACGCCGTGACGGCTGGATGTATCGCCGCCTACGGCGGAATCAATGGTACGCAGGTCGTAGGGGCAGCCCTGGGAAAGCATATGTACGGCGCTCCAGCTCAGGTACGCCGAATTGACATCGATATGGAAGATCACCGGACACACAGATCGCGCCTCCCCGCTCAATAAGATTTATATCCAGTATAAAGGCTCATTCCTGGAATTTCAAGAGGGAAATCGAATATATGTTCGACAAAATGGAGACCCTTTCTCATTTAGGTGGTTGAAGCCTGTACAGCCATGCGTTACAATAGAAACCATGACAGGGGGAAAAACAATGGACAACATCATTTTGATCGGAATGCCCGGGTCGGGCAAGAGCACGCTGGGAGTCGTCCTGGCTAAGATCTTGAATTATGGTTTTGTCGATTCGGATCTGCTCATACAGTCCCGGGAAGGGAAAAAACTTTATGAACTTATAGATGATTACGGCCTGGAAGGCTTTTTGAAGATCGAAGATCAGGTGAACCGGCATATAAGCGGTCGGCAGACCGTCGTCGCCACCGGCGGCAGCGCCGTTTACAACCCGGCTTCCATGGAATACCTGAAAAGTACCGGCATCGTAGTCTATCTGCGGGTATCCTGCGCGGCGCTGAAAAAGAGGCTGGGCGATCTGGACCGGCGGGGCGTGGTCATCGGCGCGGGACAGACGCTAAAAGACCTGTATGAAGAACGCCGTCCCTACTATGAAAAATACGCGGATATCACCGTCGATCTGGACGGTCTGTCCATGGAAGAAGCATTGGAGAAATTGGTTTATGCGATCGAATCCTATGAAGAATCGTGAAACAGGCGTAAAAAGCGCCTGGATCGTCCGGCGGCGCTGGCCTTTTCTGGCCTTTCTCATTCCCGTCGTCGTGGCTTTGACGGCTTTTATATGTCAGGGCGTATGGCCCTTTGGGACAAGAGGGATCAGCATCATCGATTCCTACCATCAATACGTCCCCTTTTTTTCCGAGCTTCAGTATAAATGGCGGAACATGGATACGCTGGCCTATACGTGGAACGGCGGGCTTGGGACGAATTTTATCGCTATTTACGCCTATTATCTGGCAAGTCCCCTGAACCTGCTGCTGTTGATCATGCCCAAAAGCCTGGTCATGGAAACCTTTGCCATCGTATATCTGATCAAGGTGGGCCTGTGCGGCCTGACTTTTTATGTCTATCTGAGCCGGCGCCTTGAAAAGGACGGGCTGGCGGTGACGGCGTCGGCCATAGCCTATGCCCTGAGCGGCTATGTGATCGGGTACGGCTGGAATGTGATGTGGCTGGACTGTATCGTGCTCTTTCCCATCATCCTGCTGGGGCTGGAGCGGCTCGTCCATCGCCGCGACGGGCTCATGTACGGCCTGGCACTGGCGTTGTGCGTTTACTGCAATTATTATATATCCATTATGATCTGCGTCTTCCTCTGCCTGTATTTCGCGGCGCAGCTTCTTCTGGCGCGCGGGAAGACGTTGAAAGCGGCGGCGTCGGCAGCGGTAAGGTTTGCCGGGTATTCCCTTCTTGGAGGCGGGTTCGGCGCGGTCACCCTCCTTCCGGCTTACCGCGCCCTTCTTTCCACCAAATCGGCGGAAAGCGCGTTTCCCACGGCTGTGTCGTTCTACACCGAGACGGCGGAGTTGTTCGGGCAGCATCTGGCGGCGGTGGCGCCCACGTCCCTGACCGGCGATCCCAATCTGTACTGCGGTATGTTCATCCTGTTTCTCATACCCATGTATTTGATGAATAAAAAGATCCGGTTAAAGGAAAAGATAATATACAGCCTGCTGGCCGCGTTCCTGCTTTTATCGCTGAACATGAACATCCTGGCGTTCATATGGCAGGGCTTTCATTTCCCCAACGGCCTGCCGGGAAGATTTTCCTTTATATACATCTTCCTGCTCATCCGTATGGGCGGGGAAGGGCTTGTACGCAAAAGCGGCTGGCCTCGGTATGCCTGGCCCCTTTCCGTTGTGCCTGTCGGGGCGCTCCTGGGCTGGGCCTGTTTTCATGATGTGGAAAATATATCCGACATCGTGTTCTGGGTCAATATCGACCTGGCGGCGGTGTATCTCATCCTGACCGGCATGGCGGCCGTCCGGTGGAAAGGCCGGCGGGCGGCGTTTATCGTCCTTGTCAGTGTATTTATCGCGGAGATCTGCGCGAACAGCGTTTATGGGCTCTGCGTCAACGGAACGGTGGACCGGAAAGGGTATTACAGCGATCAGGACAGCGTCCGGAAGCTGAAAGCTCAGCTGGAAGCGGAGGACGACGGCTTTTACCGGGTGGAAGTGGAAGAACGGCGGGGCAGGGACGACGTGACCTGGCATAATCTTCCGGGAATGTCGCTGTTTTCGTCCACGGTGAACGCCGGCACCGACAATCTGATGCGCCGGCTCGGTTTTTACGCCGTGACCAATAAATACAGCTACGAAGGAGCCACGCCGGAGACGGACGCCATACTGAACATCAAATATCTTTTGAGCGATCAGTATCAGTCCAAGATCCGTTCCTTTGAATGGCAGGATACGGAAGACGGGAAAAACCTTTATAAAAACAATATGGCTCTCGGAGCCGGCTTTATGGTCTCCGACAGGATACGGGACTGGGATCACGAGCAGACAAACCCGTTCAACGTGATCAACAGTTTCAATGAAACGGCGACGGGCCGTTCGGACCTGCTGTATGAGATCTTCGGCATCGGCCTGCCGGAGGAAAAGGGATGCAGCGTGACCCAGGATACATGGGCGGATTTTTCCTATTCCGGCGGCGAAGCGGACGGGACGCTGACGTGGACGTATACGGCTCAGGAAGACGAGGAGATCTACATTTATTTTAAAGCGACCCACTGCGAACGGCTGAAAGTGGAAACGCCGGCGGGAAGTTCCAGTTACAACGATGAAGACGGGCATATCGTAGACGTCGGCGAACTGAAAACGGGCGATACCGTGACGTTGACTTTCGAGCTGGACGACGCCTATGAAACCGGCACGATCAAACTGATCGGCGGCCGCCATGATACCCAGGCGTTTTACCAGATGGTGGACGATCTGCGGGAAAGCGTCTGGCTGGTGGATGAGCATACGAGCACGCGGCTCTCCGGGACGGTTGAGGCGGCCGATGACGGCGTTTTGTTCACGTCGATACCCTATGAAGAAGGCTGGACGGCCTGGGTCGATGGAGAGGAGACCGAGACCGAAGCCATTGGCGGCGGCCTTACAGGCATACCGATGACAAAGGGCGTCCATGTTGTGAAAATGACCTATAAAGCGCCGGGTTATTTCCCGGGTATATGTATAACTTTGGGGGCTGCCCTGGTATTTGCCCTGATCATGGCACGCCGGGTCATTGGGAAAAAATTACAAAGTTTTACAAAAATATAAAATCTAATTTACAAATGTTATCATTATGCTATAATATAAAAGATAAAAATCCGGCAGAGGCTGTATCTTTGCCGTGAGTAAGAAGAAATCTTTTTTCAGAATAACATATATTGAGGTGTACCGGAATGGAACAATATGTGATAAAGGGCGGCAACCCGTTAATTGGAGATGTGACGATAAGCGGAGCGAAAAACGCGGCGCTGGGTATCCTGGCCGCGGCGATCATGGCCGACGAAGACGTATTGATCGATAATCTGCCGGATGTGAGCGACATCAACGTCCTTCTTCAGGCGATCGCGTCTACAGGAGCGAAAGTTGTCCGGGTTGACAGGAATACCGTAAAGATCAATGGAAAAAATATACGCAGTTTCCGGATCGACGACTGCTTTATCCGCAAGATCCGGGCGTCCTACTATCTGCTGGGCGCGCTTTTAGGCAAATACAAAGAAGCGGAAGTGTCCCTTCCGGGAGGCTGCAATATCGGAAGCCGTCCCATCGATCAGCATCTGAAGGGCTTTAAGGCCCTGGGAGCCAAGGTGGAGATCGAAAACGGCATGATCGTGGCCAAAGCGGAGCATTTACGCGCCAGACATATCTATCTGGATATGGTTTCCGTGGGCGCGACCATCAATATCATGATGGCGGCGGTCATGGCTGAAGGCCGGACGATCATCGAAAACGCGGCGAAAGAGCCCCACGTGGTGGATGTGGCCAATTTCCTCAACTCCATGGGAGCCGAGATCAAGGGCGCCGGGACCGACGTGATCCGCATCCGCGGCGTTTCGAAGCTCCACGGAGCGGAATATACGATCATCCCGGATCAGATCGAAGCGGGGACGTTCATGTGCGCCGCCGTCGCGACACGGGGCGATATCACCATCCATAAAGTGATTCCGAAACATCTGGAATCCATATCGGCGAAGCTGGAAGAGATGGGCGCGTTCGTGGATGAGATGGATGACGCGGTACGGGTTGTGGCCGAAGGCCGCCTGCATCCCACGAATGTCAAGACCCTGCCGTATCCGGGCTTCCCGACAGATATGCAGCCCCAGACCGCCATTGCCCTGGCGCTGGCCGACGGGACGAGCGTGGTCACGGAAAGCATTTTCGAGAATCGGTTCAAATATATGGACGAACTTGCCCGCATGGGAGCCAAAGTAAAGGTGGAGGGCAACAGCGCGATCATCACGGGTATCCGCCAGTATAAAGGCGCTCATGTGAGCGCGCCGGATCTGAGAGCCGGAGCGGCGTTGGTCATCGCCGGCCTGGCAGCCGACGGATATACCACCATCGACGGCATCGAATATATCCAGAGAGGCTACGAGAATTTCGACGGAAAGCTCCGTTCTCTCGGCGGATGTATCGAGCTGGTGG
>CALWEE010000111.1 GCA_944376975.1 uncultured Lachnospiraceae bacterium | reverse complement strand
GCGGAGCGTGACGCGCCTGGCCGGACAGGGGATCCACCTTTTCGCCGGGGGCGAGGTGGGCATCGGCAATACGACCACCAGCAGCGCGGTGCTGTCGGCGCTCACCGGGATCTCTTCGGAGAAAGTGACCGGAAAAGGGGCCGGCCTTCCGCAGGAAGGACTGGAACGCAAGATCGGCGCGATCCGGCGGGCGATAGAAGTGAACCGGCCGGATAAAAACGATCCCATAGACGTTCTCGCCAAGGTGGGCGGGCTGGATCTGGCCGGCATGGCCGGCTGTTATCTGGGCGTCGCGGCGGCGGGGAAGACGGCGGTGATCGACGGGTTCATCTCATCCGTGGCGGCGCTTCTGGCGGCCCGCGTCTGCCCGGCCTGCAAGGACTATATGATCGCGTCCCACCGTTCCGGGGAACCGGGCAGCGCCATCGCCCTTTCCGAGCTTGGGCTGTACGCGCCGCTGGACGCGGGCATGCGGCTGGGCGAAGGCAGCGGAGCGGTCATGTTTTTCCCGCTGATCGAAGAAGCGCTCCATATTTACCAAAAGCTGCCCAGTTTTGACGAGGGGCATGTGGAAACGTACGAGGAATTTGACTGATTTTTTTATTTGTAGGGTCTTGGGGCTTGCCCTTTGCCTTTCAAAGCGGTAAAATGAAGCCGGATACTTTTTTAACAGGAGGGAACAGGATGAAGGAACTTAACACGATCGGTGTACTGACAAGCGGCGGCGACGCGCCGGGAATGAACGCGGCCATACGGGCGATCGTTCGGACGGCTCTGGCCAGCGGCCTGAAAGTTAAAGGTATTTTAAGAGGTTATGCCGGATTATTAAACGAAGAGATCATAGATATGGATGCCAAGAGTGTGTCGGAGATTTCCAGAAGGGGCGGTACGATCCTTTATACGGCCCGCTGCAAGGAATTCGTGACGAAAGCCGGACAGGAAAAGGCGGCCGACATCTGCCGCAAGCACGGCATCGACGGACTGATCGTCATCGGCGGCGACGGTTCGTTCAAAGGGGCCCAGAAGCTTTCGGCGCTGGGCGTCAACACGATCGGTATCCCGGGTACCATTGATCTGGATATCGACTGTACAGATTATACCATCGGTTTTGATACGGCGGTGAACACGGCGGTGAGCGCCATCGACAAGATCAAAGATACGTCCACATCCCATGAGCGGTGCAGCATCATTGAAGTCATGGGACGGAACGCGGGCTACATTGCCCTGTGGTGCCAGATGGCCAACGGAGCGGACGGTATCCTTATCCCGGAAAAAGACGCGTTCGACTATCAGGATCTGGTCGACACGATCATGCACAACCGTCAGAGAGGCAAGACCCATCACGTGATCATCAACGCGGAGGGCGTGGGCCATTCCAATACGCTGGCGAAGCGGATCGAGGCGGCCACGGGCATTGAGACCCGGGCGACGATCCTGGGCCATATCCAGAGAGGCGGTACGCCTACGGCCAGAGACCGGGTGGTAGCGGCCACCATGGGCGCCTACGCGGTGGATCTGATCTTTAAAGGCGAGACAGATCGGGTCATCTGCTATAAAGACGGAAAATACGTGGATTTTGACATCAACGAGGGCCTGGCCATGAAGAAGACGATCGACGAGTATCAGTTCCTTGTCAGCCGTCTGATGTCCATGTACTGATACGTTATAAATTAAACGAAAAAATACCGGAAACGATACGACGGCGGGCGCCATGTAAGCCCGCCGTTTTTATCGTTTCCGGCAGTTTGCTTCATATATCCAGATCCAGAGGTTCATCCAGATGGTCGGAGACATATTTTCCGTTCTTTTTCCGCTGTCGGACACATTCGGTCAGCAGATATTCGATCTGGCCGTTGACGGAACGGAAATCGTCTTCCGCCCACGCGGCAATGGCGTTGTAAAGTTTTTCCGATAAACGCAAAGGGATCTGTTTCTTTTTGCCGTCGGCCATATCAGTACAGGCTGCCTGTATTGACGATAGGCGCCACGTCGTGGCTGCCGCAAAGGACGACGAGCAGATTGGATACCATTGCCGCCTTTCGCTCCTCATCCAGCTCTACCGTATGGGTTTCATCGAGACGTTCCAGAGCCATCTCCACCATGCCGACGGCGCCGTCCACGATCATCTTGCGGGCGTCCACCACAGCGGAAGCCTGCTGACGCTGGAGCATGACAGCGGCGATTTCTGGCGCGTAGGCCAGATAGGTGATCCGGGTTTCCAGTATCTCCAGACCGGCTTCGGCCACTTTTTCCTGGAGTTCATTGCGTATGCGCGACGCCACCACTTCGCTGGAGCCCCGCAGGCTGCCGTCGTCGGCGATACCGTCGCCGGTGGTGTCCACGCCCGGAGCCACGTCGTATGGATAGATGCGGACGATGTTGCGCACCGCGCTGTCGCACTGGAGGGACAGGTATTCTTTAAAGTTGTCCACGTTAAAGACCGCTTTGGCCGTGTCGACTACGCGCCACATGACCGCGATGCCGATCTCCACCGGATTGCCCAGGCAGTCGTTGATCTTCTGACGGCTGTTGCTCAATGTCATGATCTTTAAAGAGATCTTTTTGTTGGTCAGCTGAAGCTCGTTGCTGCCGGTCTTAACGGAGAAGATGGTCATGGACTTCTGGTTGCCGGCGTTCACGTCGCCGCTCTGACCAAGACTTGTCTTGGCCGCCGGATTGATGGCGGAACAGAACGGATTGACAAAATAGAACCCTTCGTTTTTAAGCGTGCCCACATATTTTCCGAACAGAGTGAGCACAAGGGCTTCCTGGGGCTTTAAGATACGCAGGCCGCAGTAGGGGAACCAGCCGACGCAAAGCCAGACGATGCTGACGATGAGCAGAACGGCGGACCCGCTTTCGTCTAAGATGAACCCGCCGGCTACGCAGCCGGCGATGGCGGCCAGATACAGGAGCGTGGTCAGTATCAGGACGGCCATGCCGTTTTTCTTATTGGTCAGGACGATTTCTTTCATACGTATTCCTCCCTGTGGTTTATGATACTTATATGATATCATTATGATATCAGTTCGTCAAGAGGAGAATACGAAAGAAGGCCGCCGGGTTTCGGGCCGCGGCGGCCATGGAATAGAAAAGAGGATGTTGAAAAAGCGGTTAAGCTGTATTTTGTCCGCTATAGTAAGAATTATTGCCGATGACGCTCATCAGATGCTGGCGGCTCCCGTTCCAGGCCAGATAGTCGTCCAGGCTGTCCAGAAGCTGCTGTCCGTAGTCGTTGGCGTCGTTGAGCAGTTCAAAGAAAGACGCGTTGGACGCGGGACCGTCTACGCCGGCAGTCCACGGATTTTTCGCTTCGTTCAGATAGTCCCTGGGATCGCCGGTAAATTCCGGGTAGATAAAGCAGGCGGCAGGCAGGGTGCGATGCAGATGTTTCTCGGCGAAGCCGGAAAGACGCCGCCGCATCTGGGGATTGGACTGGAGGAAGACGCACGTCTTTCGCAGGTAAAGCAGGATCCGGTTCAGCGTCTTTCGGGATATATGATAACGATACGTATGCCTCAGCGCGTAAAGCAGGCAGTCGGCGATGGCGTGCCGTTCTTTTTTGGATATATTGACGAGGGCTTCCAGGTTCAGCTGTTCCGGACTCATATGGTTGAACCGCCGGAGGAGCAGCACGTCAAAATAGGTCTCCAGACGCTGATAGTAGAAGGAACGCTTCAGCAGTTCCGGATGTTCCTGTATATCGGCGGAATAACGCCAGGTTATATAAGGATGGGTATGGGTATCCAGGGAATAGTGGCAGAGGAAACCGGCGATATAAGCGGCGCAGACCGCGCGGCCTTCGTCGTCCTGAAGTTCCATATAGTCCAGCATATGGCCGATAAAAGGACCGGTATGTTTCTCGTGGAGTACGTGGCATATGTTGTTGGGACGCCGGCGGGCCCGGCAGCTGAGATAATAGAAAAATATGTTGGGCCCCTGAAGGCCGACCCGGTACGCGTTGGGATGGGCGTTGATGATATTCTTCAGATGATTGGGCGACAGGGCGTGGAAACAGCGTTCGCCAAATAAATAATTCGTGATCAGTCCCGGCACGAAACCCGCCCCCTTTCCTAACGCGTTGGACATATGCCCATTCCCCTTTATTTTATACAAATCGACAGATAATATCAATGAAAATACCATGAAGAATTCTAAAAGAAGTATGAAGTTTTGCGATTGCGAAAGCCTTTTAACAATGCTACAATGGGTAAAGAGTTGTCAGAAAGCAGGTGAGGGCATGGACTTGTTTGATTATATGCGGGAAAGCAGCCAGGAAAAGGAATCGCCGCTGGCGTCCCGGCTGCGCCCGACGACACTGGACGAGATCGTTGGCCAGGAGCACATACTTGGGAAGGATAAGCTGCTTTACCGGGCGATCCGGGCGGACAAGCTGAGTTCCATTATCTTATACGGCCCGCCGGGCACAGGAAAGACGACCATTGCCCGGGTCATCGCCCATACGACCAAGGCGGCCTTTACCCAGATCAACGCCACGGTGGCCGGAAAGAAAGACATGGAGCAGGTGGTTTCCGACGCCAAAGACCGGGCCGGCATGTACGGGAAAAAGACGATCCTGTTCGTGGACGAGATCCATCGTTTTAATAAAGGCCAGCAGGATTATCTGCTGCCCTTCGTGGAGGACGGAACGGTCATCCTGATCGGCGCGACGACGGAAAACCCGTATTTTGAAGTGAACAGCGCCCTCATATCCCGGTCCATCATATTTGAACTGAAGCCCCTGGCGCCGGGGGACGTGCGGACGCTGATCCACCGGGCAGTCTACGATACGGAAAAGGGCATGGGAGCGTATAACGCGGATATTACAGAAGAAGCCGAAGATTTTCTGGCCGATATAAGCAACGGCGACGCCCGCCTGGCGCTGAACGCGGTGGAGCTGGGCGTTTTGACAACGGAACCCGGGGACGACGGCAAGATCTGCCTGACGCGGGAGGTGGTGTCCGAGTGCGTGCAGAAACGGGTGACGCTGTACGATAAAAACGGCGATAACCATTACGATACCATCTCCGCTTTCATAAAGAGCATGCGGGGATCCGATCCGGATGCGGCGGTGTATTATCTGGCCCGTATGCTGTACGCGGGAGAGGAGCCGGCGTTCGTGGCCCGGCGCATCATCATATGCGCGGCGGAAGACGTGGGCAACGCGGATCCGCAGGCGCTTTCGGTGGCCACATCGGCCGCTTTGGCGGCGGAACGGCTCGGCATGCCGGAAGCCCGCATACCGCTGGCACAGGCGGCCATCTACGTGGCCTGCGCGCCGAAAAGCAATTCGGCCTACGCGGCCATCAATGAAGCGATGGACTGGGTGGCGGGTCATAAGACGGAACCCATACCGCCTTATCTTCAGGACGCCCATTACCGGGGCGCGAAGGACCTGGGGCACGGTCTGGATTACAAATATGCCCACGACTATAAAGACCACTATGTGGATCAGCAGTATCTTCCCGACGGCGTGGCGGGACACCGATTCTACCGTCCGGGCGTACTGGGATATGAACACGAGATGAATGACTATCTGAAGAAGATCAAGGGAGGATCATAAGATGGAGATGTACATTTTCAGGCACGGACAGACAGAATGGAACCGTCAGGCCCGCATACAGGGCTGGTCCGACATCGAGCTGACGAAAGAAGGCCGGGAAGTGGCCGAAAAGACCGCGGAGGCGCTGAAGGATCTGCGCGTGGACGCCATTTACGCCAGCCCTCTTTCCCGGGCGAAGGAGACGGCCTGCATCTTAAGAGGCAGCCGGACGATCCCGGTGGTGACCGACGACCGGATCAAGGAAGTGGGGTTCGGCGTCCTTGAAGGGGCGGACGTGGCTCATATAAAAGGGACGGATCCGGGTCCGTTTACGGCTTTTTTTGGCGCGCCGGAAAAGTACCGGGCGCCGGAAGGGGGCGAAAGCCTGGAAACGGTCTGCGAAAGAGCCGGCGA
>CALWEE010000110.1 GCA_944376975.1 uncultured Lachnospiraceae bacterium | reverse complement strand
CCACGCCGTGGGAGGCTATCGACGGCAGGAAGATCCTGGCGGCCATGGAAGAACCCAATGATTTTTCGCTGGCTCTGATGGAAGAGGAGGATATCTGTCCGGAGTGCGGCCATCATCACGATCACGACCATGACCATCATCATCATGACCACGATCACGACCACGACCATCATCATGACCACGATCACGACCACGATCACGACCATGACCATCATCATGACCATGATCATGATCATGACCATCATCACCACGCGGATGAAGTGTTTACAAGCTGGGGACGGGAAACGGCGAAAAAATTCGACAAGGATACGATGAACATGATACTGGACGTGCTTTCCCATACCGACGATTACGGTACGATCCTGCGGGCGAAGGGCATCGTGCCGGATACCAAAGGCGGCTGGATCTATTTTGATCTGGTTCCCGGAGAATATGAGATCCGGGAGGGCGAGCCGGATGTGACCGGACGTCTGTGCGTGATCGGATCTTCGCTCCGGGAAGAGCAGCTGGTATCGCTGTTTGGCCTGAAATGACCGGGGAGGCGATAACATGCAGGTTCCTGTATATCTGATCACCGGTTTTCTTGAAAGCGGGAAAACGTCTTTTATCCAGCAGGTCATCCTGGAAGGGAATTTCGTGGAAGATGAAAAAACCCTGCTCATCGTGACGGAGGAAGGCGTGGAAGAATACGATACCGAAGCGCTGGAGCGTTTTAACGTGGCCATGGTCACCGTGGAAGATAAAAAAGATTTTACGGTGGACTACCTGAAAAAGCTGCGCCGGGAATACCGGCCGGACCAGGTCATCATCGAATACAACGGCATGTGGCCGGTGAATGAATTCGTGCGTATGCAGCTGCCTTTCGGATGGGAGCTGTATCAGGTGGTGACCACGGTGGACGCGTCCACCTTCCAGCTTTACCTGAACAATATGCGTTCGCTGATCGCGGATATGATCGTCAGCACCAGTATGGTCATTTTTAACCGATGCAGGGAAGATACGGATCTTCAGCTGCTCTTGCGCAATGTGAGGGTGCTCAACAGCCGGACAGAGATGGTGTTTGAGGCGGAAAACGGGGACATACTCGACCCGGGAGACGACATCCTGCCCTTTGATCTGGAGCAGGATCCCATTACCATTGAAGACGAAGATTACGGCATCTGGTATTTGGATGCCCTGGATCATCCGGAGCATTATGAAGGCCGCCAGATCCTTATAAAAGGCATGGTCTTTCGATCCAAGAATTTTGAGCCGGATGTTTTCGTTCCCGGCCGTATGGCCATGACCTGCTGCGCGGAAGATATCACCTTTCTCGGTTTCATGTGCAAAAGCCGCCATGCCGTCCGGCTGAAAAATAAACAGTGGGTGCGGGTGACGGCGGAAGTCCGTTCCGAGTATAAAGAGGAATACCATGGTATCGGACCGGTCCTGTACGCGAAAAAGATTGAGGGCGCCAAAAAACCGGAGGAAGAACTGGTTTATTTTAACTGACATAGGATCTGATGGGGAACCGACGCCGGGAGGCGATCGGTTCCCCATTGGATTGTTTCAGGCTTTTCTCGCGTTTATGGCAGCAGACGTTCTTCGCCTGCCCGGGCCACTTTCTGGTGAGCCGTGGAGACGGGAAGGGAAAGGACTTCCCGGGCGGTATAGAGATGGTCCCGCGCGTCGTCGGTTATTTCCCCGTAATAGACGTTCATGTGCCAGACCCGATGGGAAAACACATGGCGGACCTCTTTCACGTATTCGGTCAGGCGGACGTTCAGGCCGTATTCTTCGTAAAACGCTTCTTCAAAACTGACCGGCGATTCCACCTCATACTGGACAAAACCGTAGAGGCCCTGGAGCAGCCCGTCCTTCTCGTTTTTTATCATAAAATACCGGTCGCCTTTTCTCAGTATGGCCGTGATGAAATAGATATCGGATTTGGCCGTGTTCTTGATGTTGACGGGAAGTACGCCTTCCCGGCCGGCCTTCCGGGCTTCGCAGAGAGAGCCGACAGGGCAGCGGTCGCAGGCCGGCTTCCGGGGGACGCAGATCATGGCGCCCAGGTCCATCATGGCCTGGTTAAAAGAAGAAGGGCCGCCCAAAACCGGATCGTCCGCGCGGGAAACGGCGATCAGGCCGTCCATACGCGCCTGGAATGCCTTTTTGGTCCGCGCCAGGGCGATATTGTCTGTCCGGGCGTCAACGCGGGAAAGGATCCGCAATGTATTGCCGTCGATGACGCCGTTTGGTCGGTCAAAGGCGATGCTCGCGATGGCCGCCGCGGTATAGGCTCCGATGCCTTTAAGGCCGATGATGGCGTCATAGGTATCGGGAAACCGGCCGTCGTGTTCGTTCATGATCTGGATGGCCGCTTCTTTCATATGGCGTACCCGGCGGTAATAACCCAGGCCTTCCCAAAGTTTGAACAGAAGATCGTCTTCGGCGCGGGCCAGGTCCGATATTCCCGGGAGACGGGATACAAAACGCAGATAATAAGGTTTGACCGTATCGACCTGGGTCTGCTGGAGCATGATCTCACTGACCCAGATACGGTAAGGATCTTTTGTGTGCCGCCAGGGAAGGTCCCGGCCATGGGCGTGGTACCATTTCGTGACGTGGCGGCAGAATTCCAAGTCGTTCATATTTAAAAACTCCTGTATATTTTTCCTCTGATATGTTATATTAAAAGAGCGAACGTGTGTGCTGGAATCAGTTTAGCACACAGCTATAAGGGAAGCAAGCAGACTTTAAGATACAGGCACGATAAAGAGGTGAGGCCGCGTGAACATCCGTATGCAGCAGGAACAGTGGGAGCGGGACTATTTAAGTCCTTACGCGTCTTTGAGCGTCAACTCCCGGGGGCGGGACCGGGAGGAGCCCCAGTGCGATATACGTCCGCTCTTTCAGAGGGACAGGGACCGCATCCTCCATTCCAAAGCGTTCCGCCGGATGAAGCATAAGACCCAGGTTTTCCTCGCGCCCACCGGCGATCATTACCGGACCCGGCTGACCCATACGCTGGAGGTCGCCCAGATCGCCCGTACCATCGCCAGGGCGCTTCGTATGAATGAAGATCTGACAGAAGCCATCGCTTTGGGCCACGACCTGGGACATACGCCTTTCGGCCACGCGGGGGAAGCGGTCCTGAACCGGCTGAACCCGTCGGGTTTTACCCATTACGCCCAGAGCGTGCGGGTGGTGGAATCGCTGGAAAAGAACTGTACCGGATTGAACCTCACATGGGAAGTGCGCGACGGCATGATGAACCATGGCACATCCCGTATGCCGTCCACAATGGAAGGGAAGATCGTCCGCTTTTCGGACAAGATCGCCTATATCAATCACGATATCGACGATGCCATACGCGGCCAGATCATATCCGAAGAAGAGATCCCCTCCGTCTTCACGGACATATTGGGGCATACGTCCAAATCCCGGCTCAATACACTGATCCACGGCATCATCGGCGAAAGCGTGGGCAAAGCGGATATCCTCATGCCAAAAGAGACAGAGGAAGCCATGCTGGGGCTGAGACGCTATATGTTTGAGCATGTGTATACCAATCCCATCGCGAAAGGGCAGGAACATAAGGCCCAGAACCTTCTTCAGGCCCTTTTTGAGCATTTCATGAAAAATGTCCATGAACTCCCGACGGAATATATCCGTATGGGCGAGCGGACCGGCTCGTCCCGGGAGCAGATCGTATGCGATTACATAGCGGGAATGACCGATCAGTACGCGATCAGCGTATATGAAGAACTGTATGTCCCGACAGCGTGGAAAGTATTTTGACGGCAGGTGATCCAAATGTATTATCCAGATGACATCATAGAAGAAGTAAGATCCAGGAGCGATATCGTGGACGTGATCGGCAGTCACGTCAAGCTGACGAAAAAAGGAAACTCTTATTTCGGACTGTGCCCGTTCCACAACGAAAAATCGCCGTCCTTTTCCGTCAGCCGGGATAAGCAGATGTATTATTGCTTTGGCTGCGGCGCCGGGGGCAACGTGTTCACGTTCGTCATGGAATATGAGAATTATTCCTTTGTGGAGGCCGTAAAGTATCTGGCCGACCGGGCCGGCATACAGCTTCCGGAAGCGGAGCAGTCCGCGCAGCAGAAAGCGGCAAGGGACCGCAGGCAGCAGCTGCTCCATATCAATAAGACGGCGGCGACCTATTACGTGTATCAGTTGAAAGGGGAACGGGGCGCCTACGCGCGGAAGTATTTCCAGGACCGTCAGCTGACGGAAAAAACGCTGATCCATTTCGGGCTAGGTTACGCCAATCCATACGGGGACGATCTGTACCGTTACCTGAAGAAAATGAAATTTTCCGATGATCTGATCAAAGCGTCCGGACTGGTCCGTTTCGATGAAAAGAAAGGGGCCAGGGACCGGTTCTGGAACCGGGCCATGTTTCCCATCATGGACGTGAACAACAAAGTCATCGGTTTCGGCGGGCGGGTGCTCGGCGACGGCCTGCCCAAATACGTGAATTCGCCGGAAACAGAGCTTTTCGATAAAAGCCGGAATCTTTACGGGCTCAACTTTGCCCGTACATCAAGGAAGAAAAATATCATCCTGTGCGAAGGCTATATGGATGTGATCTCCATGCACCAGGCCGGTTTTACCAACGCGGTCGCTTCGCTCGGCACCGCCCTGACAAGCCAGCACTGCGCGCTTTTGAAACGGTATACCGACGAGGCGGTCCTGGCTTATGACAGCGACGGCGCCGGCGTCAAAGCGGCCATGCGGGCGATCCCCCTTCTGAGGGCGGCGGGCATACGGACAAAGGTGCTCCACATGGATCCCTGCAAAGATCCGGACGAGTTTATCAAACGCTTCGGGACACAGGCCTTTCAGGAACGGATCGATCAGGCTCAGAACAGTTTCATGTTTGAGATCTCCGTTCTGGAACGGGACTACGATCTGAACGAACCGGATGAAAAGACCCGCTTTTTTAGAGAGGCGGCAAAAAAACTGCTGATCTTCGATCAGGAACTGGAAAGGCGGAATTATATCGAAGCCCTTTCACGCCAATATGGTATCCCGTTTGAGGAGCTGAACAGGCTGGTCAACCGCTATGGCCTGTCCCTTCCGGAAAAGGAAGAGGCCCCCGCCCGTCAGGCGGGGGAAAAACCCCAGGGGCCGGATGGCAAAGAGGGCGTGTTGGCGGCGCAGAGGCTGATCCTTACCTGGCTGTGCCGGGAACCCTCCATTTATCCGGCGGTCCGGGCCCATCTGTCCCCGGATGATTTTGAGGATCCGCTGTACCGGGAGATATGCCGCATGGCCTATGAACAGCTGGAACGGGATAAAAAAGTGGATCCGGCCCGGATCATGGATGCGTTTGAAGATAAAGAAAAACAGAAACTTACGGCGGCGGCTTTTCATGCGCCCGTACCGGAAAAAGACGCGGCTGCCGGGAAAAAAGCGCTGCGGGAAACGATCATACGCGTCCGGCGGAACCATCTGGATGAGATGAGCCGGCGGGTGAAAGACCTGAACGAACTGCAGCAGATCATAAAAATGAAATCCGAATTACAGCATCTGAATATTTCTCTTTAGGCCGGAAAGACTATAGAAAAAAGTCAGGAGGCCGGAGATGGACAATGAAGACAGGATCGATCCGGTAAGGATCTATCTGAAAGAGATCGGGAAGATCCCGCTGCTCCATCAGGAAGAAGAAGCCTGCCTTGCCCGAAAGATGGCGCTTGGGGACGCCGACGCGAAAAGGAAGCTGACCGAGGCGAACCTGCGCCTGGTGGTCAGCGTCGCCAAGCAGTATACGGGCAGCGGCATGTCTTTCCTGGATCTGATCCAGGAGGGCAATCTGGGGCTTATAAGGGCGGCAGAGCGGTTTGACTGGAGTAAGGGACACCGGTTCAGCACATACGCCACCTGGTGGATACGCCAGGCAATCTCCAGAGCGATCGCGGATCAGTCGCGGACCATACGGATCCCGGTGCATATGTCGGAAACGAT
>CALWEE010000109.1 GCA_944376975.1 uncultured Lachnospiraceae bacterium | reverse complement strand
AACACTTGCCCCGGACCAGTACTTTCTTTTTACCCGCGGGGATAAAGAAAGTGTCCGCCGCGTTAAACTTAAACGTTTCATCCTGACACCGTATAAAGCCCTGGCCTTCCAGTATGACGACCGCGCAGAACGAGGTGTCGCTCATCTCAAATTCCGTTTCCGTAAACACCTGATATTTATTGCTTTCAAAATATTTGCAGCTCCCCAGCTTTTCCACTTCGTAGCCGCTGAATTCCTGGATGTTCGAACCTGAATCGCAGGAAAGGATCTGTCTGGCCTCCAGGTTGGAAACCTCTTTCGCCTTCTCCACGTTCAGCTCTCTGTACCGTCCGTACTTGTCTTTTCTGGCGTAATCGTAAAGGCGGTAAGTACAGTTGGAATTCTGCTGGATCTCGCACAGAAGGATCCCCGGCCCGATGGCATGGATCGTTCCCGCGTCCACAAAAAATGTATCGCCCTTTTGGACCTTGATCTTATTAAGTACGTCCAGGATCGTATCATCTTTGACCCGGCGGACCAGTTCCTCTTTCGTGATGTCCCGGCTGACGCCGTAATAAATGTAGGAATCCGCGTCGCAGTCCATGACGTGCCACATCTCGTTCTTTCCGTATTCATTTTCCTCCCGCAGAGCAAACTCGTCATCCGGATGGACTTGTATGGACAAGGGCTGTTTGGAGTCGATGAGTTTGATCAGGATGGGGAACCGCTCAAAAGCCTGACACTTCCAGCCCCAGGCATCCCGGCCGATCTTTTTCAGATACTCATTGAACAACATGCCTTTATACCGGCCGTTGGCCACCGTGCTCTGGCCGTCTTTGTGGGCCGACAGTTCCCAGCTTTCCGCCACGATATCGTAATCGCATTTTTTATGATAAATATCTTTCAGCCGGGTCCCGCCCCAAAGATAATCTTTGAAAGCCGGCTCGAGACGGATCATCTCCGTGCTGCCCATCACCGCTTCTTCCCGGCGGCCAATGCGCACGCTGTCTTCCTCCGAGATCTCGCTTCCCACCGATATCTCCACGAGAACCAGATCTTCATTCTGGTAGTTGGAAACGGCATGTTCCACGCCTACCGGCACATAGACCGACTCCTTGGGATAGTAATCTTTTCTTTCCCTTCCGATGGTGATCGTTCCCACGCCCTGGACAATGGTCCATTGCTCGCTGCGCATGTCGTGTTTGTGCAGCGCGTGGGTCTTTCCGGGATAGACCGTCAGCCGTTTCACCTGAAAATTCGCGCTGTGGTCCAACACTTCGGATGTGCCCCAGGACTTGAAGCGCAGTCGGTGATTTTCAAAGAAATCTCTGTACTTCTCCCCGTTTTCTTCCATAATCTTTTTAATATCACGGGACGCTTCTTTACGGGATATATACACCGCGTCGTCCGTATTGATCACGACCGCGTCCTGGATCCCGTTGACTACGACAAGGTGGTCTTCCGTCTGGTTGATCACCGCCACGTCATCGCAGTTCTCTTTGATGATATATTCATTTTCATTTTCCGGGACAAACTCTGTCAGGTTCTTCAGATCGCCGATGTCGTGCCACTTGATATGGGACTCGATCACCCGCACATGGTCAGATCTTTCAAAGACCGCCTTTTCCACGCTGACAGACGGGATATCTTTTGTCAGATATTTAAGGAGCAAAACATCCCGCTTGGATATGTCCAGATGCCGGATGCAGGCGCGGCACGTCCGGTATACCTCCGGAGCGTACATCTCCAGTTCATGCAGGAACGTCCCCGCCTGGAACATACAGTTGCCGCTGTTCCACAGGTAGTGTCCATCTTCGATAAACGCCTGGGCTTCCTCCGCGTCCGGTTTCTCCCGAAACGCCAGCACTTCCTGCCCCTCATGGAGGATGTAGCCGTACCCGGTATGGGGATGCTCCGGTTTCGACCCGAACGTCACCAGCATCTCCTGCCGGGCAAGCCGCTGGGCTTCAAGGATCGTGTCTTTGTAATCATCGCCCTCGATCACCTGATCCGCCGAAACGACAAAGACCAGTTCGGAAGGGTTCAGGCACATGCACGCAAGGGCGATGGCCGGCGCGGTCTTCTTGCCGCTTTCTTCCAGGAAGCACCGGTAACGCAGCCCCTGGAAATCTTTCATCTGGTTTTCTACGATAAAATGGTAATCTTTATTCGTTGTAATGATAAATTCGTCGCAAAATGGTATATTTTTCGCTATCGTTTCCTGAAGCAGGGAACGATTTCTGCGGATGTTCATAAACTGTTTCGGATACTTTTCCCGTGACAGCGGCCACAGGCTGTTCCCTTTTCCGCCTGCAAGTATGATACACTTCATGCCTTATCTCCTACGACTTATGTTCTGTCTTTTGATACCATCTCTTATTATAGGCGATTTTGTCAAAAACTACAACCGTTTGGCCCGTATCTTTTCGTTCGCATAAACGGTCGTGTTTTCGGGCATATTCTATGCAATAAAATCTTGTGCTTTCCTTATATTTAGTGTAAACTTTTATGTGAATATACAAATTATAGCAACAGGAGGACACCCTATGAAAAAAACGGCACTTATCATGGCCGGCGGAAAGGGCGAACGGTTCTGGCCGAAAAGCCGCCTGACCCTTCCCAAACAGTTTCTTTCATTGACGAATGACGGGAAGACCATGATCCAACTGACAGTCGAGCGCATCCTTCCGCTTGTCGATATGGAAGATATTTATATCGCCACCAACGAAACCTACCGGTCCCTTGTAAGGGAACAGCTGCCGGACATACCGGAGAGCCATATCCTGTGCGAGCCGGTCGGGCGGAACACGGCCCCCTGTATCGGTCTGGGCGCGGTCCACATCCACCACAAATATGAAGACGCGGTGATGATCGTCCTGCCTTCCGACCATCTGGTAAAGTATAACGATATCTTTACCCGCACCCTGGAGGAGGCCTGCCGCGTTGCCGAAAGCGGCGAAAATCTGGTCACGCTGGGCATCGCGCCCAATTATCCGGAAACCGGTTACGGCTATATCAAAGCGGACACATCCTTAAAGGACGGCGACGCCTTCCGCGTGGATCGTTTCGTGGAAAAACCGGATCTTGAAACAGCCCGGTCCTATGTGGAAAGCGGCGACTATTACTGGAACAGCGGCATGTTCATATGGAAGATCTCTTCCATCCTTTCCGCCCTTTCCCGTTATATGCCCGAAACATACGACGGTCTTTCAAAGATCGGCCAGGCTGTCGGCACGGAAAACGAAACTGACGCGCTCTTATCCGTATTCCCGACGCTGCCATCCGAATCCATTGATTACGGCATCATGGAAAAAGCCTCCCACATTTATCTTGTCCCCGGCGTTTTCGGCTGGGACGACGTGGGTTCCTGGCTGGCTGTGGAACGGGTACGGGGCGCCGATGACGATGGCAATACCCTCAGCGGCAATGTGACCGTCTTAAACACTTCCGGCTGTACCATTGAAGCCAGGGAAAAACTGATCGCCGCCATAGGCCTTAACGACCTTATCGTTGTGGACACCGACGACGCGCTGCTCATATGCGCGAAAGATTCCGCCGGCGACATCAAAAAAATGCTGGAACTCCTCAAAAAAGAAGGAAAAGATTCCTATTTATAAATCTCTAAAAAGAAAGGACCAACTATTATGAAAAACGCGTTAATCACAGGTATCAACGGACAGGACGGCTCTTATCTCGCCGAACTTCTTCTTGAAAAAGGCTACAATGTTTACGGGATCATGCGGCGCAAAAGCGTGGTCGACTATGGCAATGTGGAACACATCAAAGACAAGATCCACTTCATCTACGCGGATATGACCGACCCGGTATCCCTCGTCAACGCCATGCAGATCTCTCAGGCGGACGAAGTTTACAACCTGGCCGCCCAGTCCTTTGTGGCCACCAGCTGGGAACAGCCTCTGGCTACCGCCCAGATCGACGCTCTCGGCGTGACCAACATGCTGGAAGCGATCCGCATCGTGAAACCGTCCGCCCATTTCTATCAGGCGTCCACATCGGAAATGTTCGGTCTGGTCCAGGAGATCCCCCAGACAGAAAAGACACCGTTCTATCCGCGCAGCCCTTATGGCGTCGCCAAACTTTACGGCCACTGGATCACGAAAAACTACCGGGAAAGCTATGGTCTGTTCGCCTGCAGCGGTATCCTGTTCAACCATGAAAGCGAACGCCGCGGCAAAGAGTTTGTCACCCGTAAGATCACGGACGCTGTCGCCCGCATCAAAGCCGGTATCCAGGATCATCTGGAACTGGGCAACATGGACGCGAAACGGGACTGGGGCCATTCCAAAGACTATGTCAAAGCCATGTGGCTGATGCTCCAGCAGGATACTCCGGACGATTATGTCATCGCCACCAACGAAACCCGTACTGTCCGGGAATTTGTGGAAACCGCCTTTAAACACGCGGGCATCGAGATCGAATGGTCCGGTTCCGGCGTGGACGAGATCGGAAAATGCAAAAAGACCGGCAAAACGCTGGTCAAAGTCAATCCGGAATTTTTCCGTCCCGCGGAAGTGGAACTGCTCCTTGGCAATCCCACGAAAGCCGAGAAGAATCTGGGCTGGGTACGGGAAATATCTTTCAGCCAGCTTGTGGAACGCATGGTCAAAAACGACATGAAACTGGTGGAGAACGAGATCAAATACGCGAATTTATAATATCAGGAAGGGATCATATATGCAGACATTAATCATCGGCGCAGCCGGTTTTGTCGGCGGATATCTGATCGATCATCTTCTTGGGACATCACATGGGGCATTGGCGGTTACCAAAATGCCCCATGAAACATTGTCCGGGACTTCCGTGGACGTCCACGATCTGGATCTTCTGGACAAGGATGCCGTCACAGAACTGATCGACCGGCTCCGGCCGGACCGGATCTATCACCTGGCCGCGCAAAGTTCCGTGGCCCTCTCCTGGAAAAATCCCGGTCTGACGGTGGATGTCAATATCAAAGGAACGCTGAACCTTTTGGAAGCCATCCGGAGTAGCAAAGATTATCATCCCCGGATCCTCCTTATCGGTTCCGGCGAAGAATACGGCTATATCCGTCCGGAGGAAACACCGGTGAGCGAAAACACCCTGCCCCGTCCGGGAAACATATACGCCGCCACAAAGGCCAGCCAGAACATGCTGGGTTCCATCTACGCCCGGGCATACCATATGGATATCGTTATGGTCCGGGCTTTTAACCATATCGGTCCGAACCAGGCGCCCATCTTTGTGGTCGCCGATTTCTGCCGGCAGGTCGCCCAGATCGAAGCCGGAAAAAAAGAAGCCGTCATGTCGGTGGGCAACCTGGAATCCATGCGGGATTTTACCGACGTGCGGGACGTGGTCAAAGCCTACGCCCTTCTGATCGAGAAAGGCCGGTCCGGAGAAACCTATAACGTGGGCTCCGGCCACGCGGTCTCGATACATCAGATCCTGTCCATGATCCTGAGACATTCGACTGTCCCTGTACACGTCCGTCAGGATCCGGCGCGGCTGCGTCCGTCGGACATACCGATCATCGAGGCCGATATCCGTAAGATCCGCGAAGCGACCGGATGGGCTCCGGCCATACCGCTGGAACAGACGATCACGGAAACACTGAACTATTGGAGAAATCAAATATAATGTAACGGGGGAGCATCCATGAAGAAAACACCTGCTTTTATCAAATGCGTGTCATTGGCTCTCTGCATGTCAATGATCACGCCGCACACCGTTTGGGCCCAGGAGGCCGGAACATCCATCGTTGCCGAATCCGAAGACCAGACGGGCGCTTCAGATACAGAAAATCTCGAACTGCTGTCCGAGCCCGCTCCGACGCCGGAATCGGAGCCGGCGCCGGAATCCGCATCGACACCGGAATCGGAGCAGCTGCCCGAGTCGGAAACACCACCCGAATCGGAGACCACACCGGAATCTATGACAACGCCGGAATCGGAGACCATACCCGAATCGGAGCCGGCACCGGAATCGGAGTCCTCACCCGAGTCGGAGATCACACCCGAATCGAAGCCCATACCGGAGCCGGAATCGGTGCCGGTGTAATCCGCGGAATTATTGACAGCGCTCCCGATGTGGATCCGGCAAGTTTCGG
>CALWEE010000108.1 GCA_944376975.1 uncultured Lachnospiraceae bacterium | reverse complement strand
GTTGGAAAGCTCCAGCCGGACCGGCGCCAGGCGGCGGCGCTGCCCCAGGACCTTTTTGATCCGTTTCCGGAAATCCGCTTCCTCGGCGAAGATCTCATCGTCCGGGTTCACGTCCGCGTTCCGGGTCACGGCAAAAACGACGGTCTCTGTCACTTCATAGGGCGCGAACAGCCGGTCCGCGCAGGCGCGGACAATATTCTCCGTCCGTATATACCTTGTCCCGGTCCCCGAAAGGCAGAATATCTCCGGCAGCATGGCCGGTATGGGTACGACGCCGAAGATCTCCCTCTTTTTATAGCGGAGCATCACGCCGATATGGATCACCTTGTTGACCAGATGTGGAAACGGATGCTGGATATCCACGATCTGAGGCGACAGCACCGGCTCGATGGCTTCTTTATAATAGCGTTTGACCTGTTTTTTCTCGCCCGGTTCCAGCTCGTCATGATCCAGCTGGCAGATATCGTACAGCCGCAGCTGTTCCTCCACTTCGCCAAACAGCCTGTCCCGTTTTTCGTACAGCGGCCGGACCGCCTCAAAAATACACTGGAGCTGTTTTTCCGGAGACATGCCGGACCGTCCGTCGATCCGGTCTTTCCTCACGTTCATCATGTCGAACAGACTCCCCACCCGGATCATGAAAAACTCGTCCAGGTTGCTGGTAAATATGGCGATAAACTTCAGTCTTTCCAGCAGGGGCACCGTCTCGTCCGCGGCTTCATCGAGGACGCGGTCGTTGAATTTAAGCCAGGACAGTTCCCTGTTCTGGGTATATCCTTCTTTGTATAGTTCTTTCATCGGATCTGCCTTTCTTATGGTTTGGGTCTCAGATACCTTCTACCATAATTATGTTAAGGGCAGATCAAATATATGTTATTGTTTGAAAAAAAACGTCTTTAATCGACCCGCAAAGCCGTCACCGGATCGCTCTTCGCCGCTTTTTTGGACGGGATCAGTCCGCCGATCAACGTAAGGACCACGCTCAGGATGATCAGGATGATGGCGGGAAGGACCGGCAGGACCGCGTTGATATTATCCTGTCCGGCGATCTTATGGATCAGGGCGTTGCCCGGTATGAGCAAAAGCAGGGTCAGACCGATGCCGATCACGCCGGCGCACAGGCCGATGATGAACGTTTCCGCGTTGAACACCTGGGAGACGTTCCGTTTGGACGCGCCGATGGCCCGCAGGATACCGATCTCCTTCTTCCGTTCCAATACGCTGATATAAGTGATGACGCCGATCATGATGGAAGAGACCACAAGGGAAATGGCAACGAACGCCACCAGCACATAACTGATCACGTCAATGATATCGGTGACCGACGACATGAGCGTCCCCACCATATCCGTATAGGTGATGACCTGGTCGTCCTTGCCCTCCGCTTCCATGCGTTCGTTGTAACGATCCAGTATATCCAGTATATATTCTTTGCTTTCAAAGTCCTTCGGATAGATGGATATGGCGCTGGGCACGTCAAAGTCCACATAGCCAAGAGTCTTAAGATTGGACTCATAGGTGGCGTTTTTTGTGGCCGACATGGACAGGAGCAGTTCCGACAGTTCTTCGCTGTCCATATTGACTTTTATCACATCGGAAAAAGCCGCCGGATCGATGGTCAAAGCACTGCCCATCGTATCGCCCAGGCTGGAGGCCGCCTGCGCCATACCGGACTGGAGGCTTGCGCTGATCTGGCCGGTCACCTGGTTGACGATCCCGGTCATCTGCTCCTCCAGTGTGGTCCCTAACGCCTGACCGTAAGAAGTCATGGCTTCCTCCACGTAATTTTCAATGGACGCGCCGATCTGACGCTCCAACTCATCCACGTTCACGATGGAAGCCAGGCTGTCCGACATGATCTGTCCGGCTTCCGGCGTATTCAGATAATCGGACAGATACTGGCCGATCTTTGCCGGATCCGGATAACCGGACGCCGCCGCGTAGCTTTGGTAGCCGGAGGCCAGTTCACCAGCCAGGGCATTCAGCTGTTCGGAGGAAACCGTGATATTTCCCATATCCGCCAACAGACGGGCGCCCCAGTCCGCGAGGATCTGCTGCGCTTCCGGCGTGGCAAGGTACATGGCCAGATACTCGGAAAACCGTTCCGGATCGGTATAGCCGTTGGCCTGGGCATATGCCTGAAAACCGCTCATCACGTCGCTGACAAGCTGCTGAAGCTGTTCCGCCGTGATGTTCAGGCCGCCGCCCGACTGGATGATCTCGCCGATATGCCTGCCCAGGATCTCCTGGGCTTCCGGCGTGGACAGATAACCCGCGAAGGCGTCGTTGAGCCGGCTCAGATCCGCCTCCGGATGGGTCTGGGCGTACGCCTGATAGCCTTCGATCACGTTGACGCCCATCTGACGGACATCGTCCTCGGAAACGGAAAGTTCCAGACTGTCGATCAGGCTCCCCAGGTCGATGGCCGAGTCATCCGGCATGTCCACGGATATGCCGGACAGATCGATCATCCCTGAAAGATCCATATTTCCCGCGTCCAGATCCATGGAGGAAGCGAAAGTATCCATCAGGCCGGACGGATCGAAGGCGAAGGCGTTCTGGAACGCTTCCGTATCGACCGTGAATAAAGACTCCATGTCAAAGCTGCCGCTGCCTTCCTCGGACCCGAAGGCTTCTCCCGTAAAAACATTGGTCCTGGGATCCTGCAGCTGTTCTTTGACGATCTTGCTGTCTGCCGCCTCACCGGCCACATGGGTCACGAGGGACGCCGGATAGCCGATACCCGGGCTTAAAAGGCCGGCGCTGGCGTCTTCCGACGGCTGGACCACGCCCACGATCGTCAGGTCTTCCCCGTCTTTTACGATCTTTTTCATGTAGTCCGCGTCTTCCGATTTGTCGGTCCACACGCCGTAGGCGCTGTCGTACTGATACAGATCGGCGTTGTTCACCAGTTTGAACGTGATCCCCAGCATCTCATCGTAGGCATACGACCGGTTGTCGGTGGGCGTTTCGATCTTCTCCTCATTGATGAACTGACTGATCATATCGTCCAGTTCCACCGAATCCCGAAGCCCCAGGGTGTAGAGCATAAAGTCGGTCACGCTGCCGTCCCCGTTCAGGACAAGTACGCATTCATTGTATTTCTCGGGCCAGCGTCCGGCCTTGATATCATACTGGCTTTCAAACAGCCGGGTATTTTCCGGCATCTCATAAAACACGTCCGTGCTCATGGCCATGGACATGAGACTGTTGGAACCGGATGACGATCCCAGTCCGATCGCCTCAAAGGACCGGTCCGGATTGACCTGACGTATAGCGTCCCCGTCTTCCCGGTAGATCAGCGGCGTCACGCCGTAGGCGTATTCCACCGCGTTGGCATACAGATCCACACCGCTTTCATCGCTGTCCAGATAGGTCTTCAAGGATTCCAGGTCGTTGGAATCCATAGTGGAAAACATGCTGCTGATCACCTGGCGCACCTGCACGTCGTCCGCGTCTTCCCCGTCCGATCCCATACTTCCGGTCATAAGGGAAGACAAGTTGATGCCGGTGCTTTGTATCTCAAGCGGATATTCGGACAGCGTGTCCTCTTCCACATTCTGGATATACTGGTTGACGCCGTTTGAAAGGGACAAGATCAGGGCAATGCCGATGATGCCGATGGAACCGGCGAAAGATGTCAGAAGGGTACGGGCCTTTTTCGTCTTCAGATTGTTGAAGCTCAGGGAAAGCGCCGTCAAAAAAGACATGGACGCGCGGCCCATGTTCCGGTGTTCCGGTTCTTCCAGCGCCGACGCGTCCAATTCATAGGGATCGGAATCCGACCGGATCTGGCCGTCCCGGAGGGTAACGATACGGGTGGCGTATTGCTGCGCCAGCTCCGGATTGTGGGTGACCATGACCACCAGACGGTCTTTGGCCACCTCCTGCAAAAGATCCATGACCTGGATGCTGGTGTCGCTGTCCAACGCGCCGGTGGGCTCGTCCGCCAGAAGGATATCCGGGTCGTTGACCAGCGCCCGGGCGATGGCCACGCGCTGCATCTGGCCGCCGGACATCTGATTGGGTTTTTTATGGAGCTGGTCGCCCAGCCCCACCTTCTCCAGCGCTTTTGCCGCCCGTGTCCTTCGCTCGCCCTTGGATATGCCCGATATGGTAAGGGCCAGTTCCACATTGGAAAGGATCGTCTGATGCGGGATCAGGTTATAGCTCTGGAATACGAAACCGATGGTATGGTTCCGGTAAGAATCCCAATCCCTGTCTTTATATTTTTTGGTGGATATGCCGTTGATGACCAGATCGCCGCTGTCATACCGGTCCAATCCGCCGATGATGTTCAAAAGCGTGGTCTTCCCCGAACCGCTGGGCCCGAGGATCGCCACGAATTCATTGTCTCTCAGGTTCAGGCTGACGCCGCCAAGCGCTTTCTGGACCAGGCTTCCCGTCTTATATTCCTTGAAGATGTTTTTGATCTGAAGCATAGAACTTCTCCTTTTCCTGTTGATCCAGAGAACATTATAGTCCTCTACCGGACGCCCTTCAATCCTGTTCCTGTTTTCTCATATTTTTTTCATGATTTCTTTATTTTTGCCCGGATCGCTTTCATAAGCTGGATGACCGGTATATTGACAAAGGCCAGGCCGTATACGCAAAGCAGCTGTCCCAGCGTCAGCGACTGTACCTGGAAGATGCCTTTTAACGGCGGGCAGACCATGACAAGCGTGATCAGGACAAGGCCCAGAAAAAAGGCGCCGATCAGGTATTTGTTGTTGAAAAACCGTTTCGTGAACAGGACCGGACGATCTGATTTGGAGTTGAAGCCGTGCATCAGACGGGCGGTACACAGTGTGCCGAACGCCATGGTGCAGGCCAGGGTGCTGTTGCCGCCCTGATATCCCAGATAAAAGCCGATCATGGAAGTGACGCCGATGCAAAGCCCTTCCAGGCCGATGGCCGTCAGGAAATTCCGGTTAAGGATCGACGCGTTCTTCGGACGCGGGGCCTCGTCCATGACTGCCGGATCGTGGGGCTCTAATCCCAGGGCGATGGCCGGCAGGCTGTCCGTCAGCAGGTTGATGAACAGCAGGTGGACCGGCGCGAAGGGAACGGGCAGTCCGGCGATCGACGCGTAAAGCACGGCCAGTATGGCTCCGAAGTTGCCGGAAAGAAGGAACTGGATGGAATGGGTGATGTTTTTATATACATTCCTTCCATTTTCCACCGCTTTGACGATGGTGGCGAAATTGTCGTCTGTCAGTACCATGGCCGCGGCGTCCTTCGCCACTTCGCTTCCGGTGATGCCCATGGCCACGCCGATATCGGCCTGCTTCAGCGCCGGCGCGTCATTGACGCCGTCGCCGGTCATGGCCACGATATTGCCTCTCTCCTGCCAGGCCCGGACGATGCGGATCTTGTGCTCCGGCGAAACCCGGGCATAGACCGCCACTTCATCCACGAAATCTTTCAGTTCCTCATCGGACATGGCGTCGATATCGGCGCCTTCGCAGGCTTTGCGCCCTTCGTCCAGTATACCGATCCGCCGGGCAATGGCGGACGCGGTCACTTTATGGTCGCCGGTGATCATGACCGGACGGATGCCGGCCCGTTTACAGGCGGCGACCGCGTCCATGGATTCTTTTCGGGGCGGGTCCATCATGGCGATCAGTCCGGCGAATATGAGGCCGTCCTCATCGTCCAGCCCAACTTCCCGGTCCTTTTCGATCTCTTTGTAGCCAAAGGCCAGGACGCGCAGGCCGGAGGCGGAAAACGCCTCGTTCTGTTCTTCGATCCGCCGTTTATCTTCTGCCGCCAAAGCCGCCGTCTGTCCCGCCTTCTCTACCCGGTCCATGCGGCCGAGCAAAACGTCCACGGCGCCTTTGACGATCAGGATGGTCCGGCCTTCCACCGTACATTTGACCGACATCAGCTTCCGGTCGCTGTCAAACGGATTCTCCCCTTCCCTGGGAATGCGCCGGCGCACTTCTTCCGTATGCCAGCCCTTTTTCTCCGCCAGGCTGACAAGGGCTGTCTCCGTGGGATCGCCCACTTCAACGTCATCGGTGATGACCGAGTCATTGCACAGCACGCTGTAGAGCATGAGCCGTTCTTCTTCCGGACGGTCCGGATCCACATCCTGGGCCGGTATGACTTTCCCGCCGACATAATACTGTTCCACAGTCATCTTATTCTGGGTCAGCGTGCCT
>CALWEE010000107.1 GCA_944376975.1 uncultured Lachnospiraceae bacterium | reverse complement strand
TGCAGCGGGCCTTTACCGTTATTTTCGTGGCCACCATCGTCATCTGGTTTTTGCAGAATTTCGATATGCAGCTGAACATGGTGACCGATTCCCAGACAAGTATTTTAGCGTCGGTGGCCGGTATCATCGCGCCCCTGTTCGTTCCTTTAGGATTTGGGGACTGGCGCATATCCACCGCCCTGATCAGCGGGTTTATGGCGAAGGAAAGCGTGGTGGCCACGTTGTCGGTGCTCCTCCCGGAAGAGGGAATGCTCACCGGCCTGCTTTCACCGGCAGGCGCCCTGGCCTTGCTCATATTCTGCCTGCTGTATACGCCCTGCGTGGCGGCTGTGGCGGCCATCAAGAGGGAACTGGGACGCAACTGGGCGCTGATCGTCGTGATCGGTCAGTGCGTGATCGCCTGGATCGCCGCGCTCCTGGCCCATCTGATCGGTATGGCCCTCCTGTGACAGGAAGATGGCGCCGTTCATGGACGGGAACAGGAAAAGGTACAATAAACCTTGAAATATATCCATGGATATGGTACGATTATGTCGTATGGAAAGAAGATACAGGTTATTCCATGCAAATATTTTCCGGCAGCTTTCGTTGCCTTATTGATTGAGTTAAAAGCTCAAATTTTATAAGTTGGTTACATATAACGGGTGTGCGTGACGCATACAAAACTTGTGAAACGGTCAATAAGAGTAGTAAAAGTAAGAATATTTGCTATATAGACTCTAAACCCATATCTTTTCGACATACGGCATGATCATTGACAGTTCGTACAGATATTCGATCTATTGATAAAAACGCAAGTAGAGGCTCATGCGCGCCGTCTGCCTGCGTTTTTTTGTATGCGCGGTCGAAGGAGCGACGCGTATAAAAAAATACAGGCAGGCCAATAGGAGGGAGATGGAGCGAATGGGAACGCTGACACAGGAAAGGGCGCCTATTTATGAGGCGCTGGAACGTTTCAGAAGGATGCGGATCGTTCCTTTTGACGTACCGGGACATAAACACGGCCGGGGCAATCCGGAACTGGTCAAATTGCTGGGGAGCCAGTGCGTGAGCATTGACGTGAACTCCATGAAACCGCTGGACAATCTGTGCCATCCCATATCCGTGATCAAAGAAGCGGAGGAACTGGCAGCGGAGGCGTTCGGAGCGTCCCACGCGTTCCTTATGGTGGGCGGGACCACATCTTCTGTCCAGAGCATGATCTTATCCTGCTGCAAGCAGGGCGACAAGATCATCCTTCCCAGGAATGTCCATCGGAGCGTGATCAACGCCCTTGTCCTGTGCGGGGCCAAACCGGTTTACGTGAATCCGGACGTGGACGTGCCGCTGGGCATATCCCTCGGCATGAAAGTATCCCAGATCCGGGAAGCCATCAAAAACAATCCGGACGCGGTGGCGGTATTTGTCAATAATCCCACCTATTACGGCATCTGTTCCGATCTGCGCGCGATCGTTTCCATGGCCCATGAATACGGCATGAAGGTGCTGGTAGACGAGGCCCATGGCACCCATTTTTATTTTGGGGACGATATGCCGGTGACGGCCATGGCGGCCGGCGCCGATATGGCTTCCGTCAGCATGCACAAGTCCGGCGGCAGCCTGACGCAAAGTTCTTTCCTGCTCATCGGGCCGGGAGTCAACGCCGGTTACGTCCGTCAGATCATCAATCTGACCCAGACGACCAGCGGGTCGTACCTTCTTTTGTCAAGCCTGGACATATCCAGAAGGAACCTGGCGCTGAGGGGGCGGGAAGCGTTTGGCCGGGTCGTGGACCTGGCGGAATACGCCCGGGAAGAGATCAACCAGATCGGCGGCTACTATGCTTTCTCAAAAGAAAAGATCAATCACGACAGCATTTACGATTTTGATACGACCAAACTGTCGGTCCATACGCTGGAGATCGGTCTGGCCGGCATTGAAGTTTATGATATCCTGAGGGACGAATACGATATCCAGATCGAGTTTGGAGACCTGGGAAATATACTGGCCTATCTGTCCATCGGCGACAGGCGTCAGGAAGTGGAGCGGCTGGTGAGCGCCCTTTCCGAAGTGAAGCGGCGGTACCAGAAAGACAAGACGGGCATGCTCTCCCAGGAATATATTTCGCCGATCGTGGCGGCTACGCCTCAGGAGTCGTTTTACGCGAAGAAAGAGTCCCTGCCGATCAAAGAGACACGGGGACGCATATGCAGCGAATTTGTCATGTGCTATCCGCCGGGCATCCCCATCCTGGCGCCGGGCGAGCGCATCACCGACAAGATCATCGATTATATCGTTTACGCGAAAGAAAAGGGCTGTTCCATGACCGGTCCGGAAGACGAACATATTGAACGGCTGAACGTGATGAAGGAGGCGTGAATCCATGGATATGTGGTTTAATGACGAACATACGGACGACGTGAAACTGTCCATACGCATCGACAGTCAGCTTTTCAGCGCTTCCAGCGAAGTCCAGCGGATCGATGTGCTGGATTCCAAGGAATTTGGAAAGGTGCTGGTGGTGGACGGCGATATCACGCTGACGGAAAAAGACGAATTTATCTACCACGAGATGATCACCCATGTGCCCATGGCCGTCCATCCGGACGTGAAGCAGGTACTGGTCATCGGCGGAGGCGACGGCGGCGTCGTCCGGGAACTGATCAAATATGACGAGATCGAACAGATCGACGTGGTGGAGATCGATCCTCTGCTGGTGGAAGTGTGCCGCAAATATATTCCCGAGATCGCCTGCAGCCGCAACGACAGCCGGGTGACCATCTATCACGAAGACGGACTCCGGTTTATCCGGTCCAAATCAGACGCTTATGACCTGATCATCATCGATTCGCCCAATCCTTTCGGGGCCGGCGAGGGTCTGTTCACAAAAGAATTTTACGGGAACTGCTACAACGCCCTTCACGAAGACGGCATCATGATCAACCAGAACGAGAGCCCGTTTTACGCGGAGGAAGCCTTTCAATGCCAGCGGATGCACCGGCGCATATTGGAAACATTTCCGATCTGTCGGGTCTATCAGGCCCATATCCCGTCTTATCCGTCCGGCCATTGGCTGTTCGGGTTCGCGTCGAAAAAGTATCATCCGCTCAACGACCTGGACAGCGTGGCGTGGAAACTGAAAGGCATACGGACGCGGTATTACGCGCCGAAGCTTCATGTGGGCGTGTTCGCCCTTCCCATTTACGTGGAGGAATTGCTGAAAGATGTTGAAGAATAACGTTATGAATTTTATCGGCTGCGACGCCGCGTATGAAGAAGCGGATGTGGTCCTTTTCGGAGCGCCCTTTGATTCCACCACGTCGTTTCGGCCGGGGACCCGTTTCGCGCCGCCGGCGATCCGCGGCGATTCCTATGGGCTGGAAACCTACAGCCCCTATCAGGATAGAGACTTGGAAGGCTGCCGGGTCTTTGACAGCGGCGACCTGGAACTGCCTTTCGGCGATCCGTCCAAAGCGCTGGAGCAGATCGAAGAACGGACGGCGGTCATATTAAAAGACGGCAAGATCCCCTTTATGATCGGCGGCGAGCATCTGGTCACTCTGGGAGCCGTACGGGCCGCGGTGAAAAAATATCCGGATCTGAACATCATCCATCTGGACGCCCATACGGATCTGAGGGACGATTACCTGGGCGTGTCCTTATCCCATGCCTGTGTGATCCGGCGGTGCTGGGACATTCTCGGCGACGGGCGGATATGGCAGTTCGGCATCCGGTCCGGCGAAGGAAAAGAGTTTAAATGGGCGAAAGAAGGCCATACGACGCTGCGCCCCTTTGATCTTGAGGGTATCGAAGACGTTGTCCGGTCGCTTGCGGGAAAACCGGTATATTTTACGGTGGATCTGGATGTGCTGGATCCGTCCGTTTTTCCCGGAACGGGAACGCCCGAACCGGGCGGCGTGTCATTTACGGAACTTGTCCGGGCGGCGACCCTTGTGTGCCGGGGCTCGCGGCTGGTCGGCTGCGACGTCAATGAGCTGTGCCCGGTGTACGATCAAAGCGGCGTATCCACGGCGGTTGCCTGCAAGGTCATACGGGAGATGCTTTTAGCTATGGGAAACGGAGGTAAAGAGTAATGGGAAAAGTCATGATCATCGGCTGCGGCGGCGTAGCCAGCGTAGCCATACATAAATGTTGTCAGAACAGCGACGTGTTCACTGAGCTGTGCATCGCCAGCCGTACGGTTTCCAAATGCGACGCGCTGAAGGCGAAATTGCAGCCGCGTACAAAGACGAAGATCACCACCGCCCAGGTGGACGCCAACGACGTGGACGCGTTGATAGAGCTGCTCCGGAAAGAAAAACCGGAAGTCGTTTTGAACCTGGCTCTGCCTTATCAGGATCTGACCATCATGGACGCCTGCCTGGCCACGAAAGTCCATTATGTGGATACGGCCAATTACGAACCGGAAGATACGGCCAAGTTTGAATACAAATGGCAGTGGGATTACAGGGAACGTTATGAGAAAGCCGGCATCACGGCGCTGCTTGGCAGCGGGTTCGATCCGGGCGTGACCAGCGTTTTTTCCGCCTATGCCCTGAAACATTATTTTGACGAGATCAACTACATCGACATACTGGACTGCAACGCGGGCGACCACGGTTATCCTTTCGCCACCAATTTCAACCCGGAGATCAATATAAGGGAAGTATCGGCGAAAGGCTCTTACTGGGAAGACGGACACTGGGTGGAGACAGAACCCATGGAGATCAAACGGGTGTACGATTTCCCGGAGATCGGGAAAAAAGACATGTACCTGCTCCATCATGAAGAGATCGAATCCCTTGCGTTAAATATTCCCGGGATCAAACGGATCCGCTTTTTCATGACATTTGGGGAAAGCTATCTGACCCATTTAAAATGTCTGGAAAATGTGGGCATGACCTCCATCGAGCCGATCCTGTTCGAGGGGAAAGAGATCGTGCCGCTCCAGTTTTTAAAAGCCGTCCTTCCCGATCCGTCCTCTCTTGGACCGAGAACGAAAGGAAAGACCAATATCGGCTGCATCTTCATCGGCAAAAAAGACGGCAAGGAAAAGAAACTTTATATCTATAATACCTGCGATCATCAGGAATGTTATAAAGAAGTGGGTTCCCAGGCGGTGGCTTATACGACCGGCGTTCCCGCCATGATCGGAGCCATGATGGTGCTCACCGGCACATGGAGGAAGCCCGGCGTATATAATATGGAAGAGTTCGACCCGGATCCTTTCATGGACGCGCTGAACCGGTGGGGCCTTCCGTGGAAGATCAGCGAAGACCCGGAACTGGTGGATTAGTCTATGGAAAAACGCTATCTAAAGAGGGAAGAACTGCGCACGCCCTGCTATATCATCAGCCGGGAGCGCATCCGCCGCAATCTGGAACAGTTAAAGGCCATAAAAGAAAGTACCGGATGCCATATCCTTCTGGCCCAGAAAGCCTTTTCCATGTACAGCCTTTACCCGATGATCGGCGGATACCTGGATGGCGCCACGGCCAGCGGCCTGTATGAAGCCCGCCTGGGCTACGAAGAAATGGGAAAAGAAAACCACATCTTTTCACCGGCTTATCGGCCGGAGGAAATGGACGGGATCATCCGTTACTGCGACCATATCGTTTTCAATTCCCTTTCCCAGCTGCGCCGGTACGGCGAACAGGTCCGGGCCGCCGGAAGGAGCGTGGGCCTGCGGATCAATCCGGAGTGTTCGACACAGGAAGATCACGCCATCTATGATCCCTGCGCGCCCGGGTCCCGTCTGGGCGTGACGGCGGACAAGTTAAAAGGCGAAACGCTGGATGGCGTGGACGGACTCCATTTCCACACATTGTGCGAGCAGAACGCGGACGCGCTGGCCATCACGCTGGAGGCGGTGGAGGAGAAGTTCGGCCCCTGGATGAAAAAAATGAAATGGATCAATTTCGGCGGCGGCCATCATATTACCCGCCCCGATTATGACAAAGAGCTGTTGATAAAATGTATCACCCATGTGCAGGATACCTACGGCGTCCGGGTCTATCTGGAACCGGGCGAAGCCGTGGCCCTTATGGGCGGCGAACTGCGCGCCCAGGTACTGGAAACGGTGGAAAACGGCATGGAGATCGCCATGCTGGACACATCCGCCGCCTGTCACATGCCCGATGTGCTGGAGATGCCCTACCGTCCGCCGTTGAAGTCCTCCGGTATGCCGGGGGAAAAACGGTATA
>CALWEE010000106.1 GCA_944376975.1 uncultured Lachnospiraceae bacterium | reverse complement strand
TGACGCCGAACGCGAGGCCTTCCGCTTCCGCGGCCGCCTTTAGCCGTCCGAGCATGGGAACCGCGTCTTCAAACTGCAGATCGTCGTTAAAATGGAATTCCCCGAAAGCCACATAGTCATATCCCATCTCATCCATCAGCGCGCGGGCTGTCCGGTAGCCGAGAAGGGTGGGATTACATTTGACAAACGTATGGAGACGCTTTTCCTTCAAAAGGTACAGGGCGATCCGCTCGATTTCCTGGGGCGGACAGCCGTGAAGGGTGGAAAGGGTGACGGAACGGCTCACCCGCGACGGGATGGCAAGGATATCCTCCCGCGTCACGTGATCCATCCGATCCACCATAGCGAGGGCGTCCCGGATACACGCTTTAAAAACTGCCGTATCTTTCGCTTCTTTCATCTGCTCAATGAACGTATCGATCTTTTCCGACCGGATGCCGGCCAGATCGTAGCCGACGCTCATATTGAAGATAAAACCGCCGCCCAGGCCCAGCTCCCTGGAAAGGATATGAAGGAGCACCCAGGCTTTGACGTATTCCCCATAAGCCTGGGGCACGTAAAGTTCCGTGGACCATTCACAGTTGTACGCCTCGTCTTCCGCCAGTATGCACGGTTTGTTCACGCAGGCCGCCAGCTCATCCCCGTCCATGACCTGCACCGTTTTCAGTTCAAAGAAACGGCAGCCGGCCAGATACGCCGCCACGATATTCTGGGCAAGCTGGGTATGGGGGCCCGCCGCGGGTCCGTAAGGCGTCGCCAGCTTTTCTCCGAACAGTTCCAGGCTGTCCGTTCCTGTTTTTTTATAGTATTTCCTTATCCCGAAAACACTGCCTGTCTTTTTCTCCTCCAGGATCCACGCAAGCAGCTGTCTAAAAGGCATGGGAGTCATCTTATCGCTCATGGTCATTCTCCTTTGCTGTTGATGGAAGCCCACAGTTTTCCGGCTTCCTCCCGGCACTCCGCCATCTCCCGCGCTTCATCGATACCGATCAGCTCCCGGTCTTTCATACGGAACACGCCGTTGATCATCGTTGAGACCACTTTGTTCCCGCTCATGCCGAACACCATATGTCCGGTCAGGTTATCCGCCGTCATGGGCGTCAGAGGGTCATAATCCGCCACGATGATATCGGCCGCGGCGCCTTCTTTAAGGATGCCCAGGGGCACGTCGAAATACCGGTTGGCCATCTGACGGTTATTGTAAAAAAGCATCTGGGGCACTTCCGCCCACGCCGCTCCGGGATCGCAGAGGCTGTGTTTGTGGAGCACATTGGCCGCTTTATACGATTCAAACATATCATGGGTATAGCCATCGGTGCCCAGGCCGGTCAGAATGCCCCGGCGGACCATCTCCATGGTGGGCGGGCAGCCGCAGGCGTTGCCCATGTTGGATTCCGGATTGTGGACCACCATGGTGTCCGTGGCTTTCAGCAGCTCCATCTCCTGCGGGTTGACATAAATACAGTGGGCCGTCAAGGTCTTTTCCCCCAGTATGTCCATGTCCATCAGCCGGTTTACGATCCGTTTTCCATGTTTATGGAGACAATCGTGAAGATCTTCGATGCCTTCCGCCACATGGATATGGAAACCCACGTCTTCCGGCGTGTCCGCGCGGCACGCTTCCAGCGTTTTATCCGATAAAGTAAAGGAGGCGTGCAGCCCCATCATGGCTTTCAGGTCATCGCCGCCCAGCTGTTTCGTATATTGGATAAAATCCCGGTTCTCCCGGATGGCCGCCAGCGCTTTTTCTTCTCCGTCCCGGTCGGAGACTTCATAGCACAGGCATGTCCGCACGCCCAGATCCCGCGCTTCCTCTCCGATGGCGAACAGGCTGCCGCTTACGCTGCCGTAGCTGGCGTGATGGTCGAACACCGTCGTCACGCCGTTTTTAATACAGTCTATGTATGTGGCCCGGGCGCTTTTGCGCGTCTGCGCCTCTGTCAGATGCCGGTCAATGGTCCACCACATACCGTCCAGGATATCAAGGAACCCTTTGGGGGCGTAGCCGTTTATGGAAATCCCCCGCGAAAGGGCGCTGTATATGTGTTCGTGCATATTGATCAGGCCCGGCATGATCAGCCGGCCGCGAACATCCACATATTCCGCGTCTTTCCAGGTTTCTTTCAGCTCCTTCGTACTTCCCAAGGCCCGGATACGGCCGCCGTCTGTCAAAACGGCGCCATCCTCTATAAATGGCCTTTCCCGGTCCCAGGTGATCACGTTTCCGCCGCCGATCAAAATCATGCAAACCCCTTCTTTCCATTTTTGTTTTAGTGTATCATACGGGTATTTAAAAATCAACGCGGCCATCCTAAATATTTTTGTTGCTTCCAAAATATTTTTTAGAATCCTATTGATTTTCCGCCCTGATATGCTATCCTATAAGCAGAAAAAACACACGTCTCACACAGGAGGAAGATCCCATATGAAACCCATCAAATGGGCTGTCAACGCCATGCCGAAAACAGCGGATGAGCATCTCGCTGTCATGAGCCTTGAGAATGTGGCGGCAGCCGAAAATTTTCACAAGAGTTTTCCCCAGTACCACGTCACCCCGCTGACCCGTCTTTCGGAAATGGCCCGCTATCTCGGCCTTGCCAGCATCCATGTCAAAGATGAATCCTATCGTTTCGGACTGAACGCCTTTAAAGTCCTGGGCGGTTCTTTTGCCATGGCCCGGTATATCGCCGCCCAGACCGGCAGGGACATATCCCAGCTGGATTACGCGACGCTCACATCCGACGCGCTGCGCCGGGATTTCGGCCAGGCCACTTTCTTCACGGCCACCGACGGCAATCACGGACGGGGCGTGGCATGGGCGGCCAACAAGCTCAAGCAGAAAGCGGTCGTTTTCATGCCCAAGGGCACGACACAAAGCCGCCTGGACAACATACTCAAAGAAAACGCCCAGGCGACCATCGAAGATCTCAACTATGACGACTGCGTGCGCAAAGCCGCCGCTTACGCCGCCAAAACGCCCCATGGCGTCGTTGTCCAGGACACCGCCTGGGAAGGTTACGAAGAGATCCCGTCCTGGATCATGCAGGGCTACGGCACCATGGCCATGGAGGCGAACAACCAGCTGGCGAGCGAAGGGCTGCCCGCTCCCACCCACATTTTCATACAGGCCGGCGTCGGATCTTTGGCCGGCGCCATCCAGGGCTATTTCGCCAACCGGTATCCTAAAAACCCGCCCATCGTCACCGTCGTGGAATCCGATGTGGCCGACTGCCTTTACCAGGGAGCGAAAGCCGGCGACGGCGCGCCCAGGAACGTTGGCGGCGACATGCCAACGATCATGGCGGGACTGGCCTGCGGCGAACCCAACATCCTTTCCTGGGATATCTTAAAAAACCATGCCCGGGCTTTCGTTTCCTGCCCGGACTGGGTGGCCGAAAAGGGCATGCGCATGCTCGCCGCCCCCATCAAAGGCGACATGCCCATCACCTCCGGCGAATCCGGCGCCGTCACCTTCGGCCTTCTGGCCGCGTTGATGACCATGCCGGAACTGGCCGACTTAAAAGCCGCCCTGAAGCTTGATGAAAACGCCCGGGTCCTGCTCTTTTCCACAGAAGGCGATACGGACCCGGACAGATACAAAGCCATCGTCTGGGAAGGAAAGTCTTTCCACCTGGACGATCCAGACATGCCGCGGTAGACCGCGGCCACCAAAAGGAGGTCATACATATGGATTTTGCGAAGATCAAAGCTGCCGCCGAACATTACGAAGCGGACATGACGCGTTTTTTAAGGGATCTTGTCCGGATCCCGGGAGAAAGCTGCGGCGAAAAGGGCCATGTGGACCGGATCGCCCAGGAGATGCGCGGACTGGGATTTGATAAAGTCGAGATCGATCCCATGGGCAATGTGCTGGGGTTCATGGGTCAGGGCAAAACCCTGATCGCCTATGACGGACACATCGACACGGTCGGCGTCGGCAACAAAGACAACTGGGAATTTGATCCTTATGAAGGCTACGAAACCGACACCGAGATCGGCGGCCGGGGCACTTCCGACCAGCTGGGCGGCATCGTTTCCGCCGTATACGGCGCCAGGATCATGAAAGACCTGGGGCTTCTGAACGATAGATATACCGTCCTTGTCACCGGCACCATCCAGGAGGAAGACTGCGACGGCCTGTGCTGGCAGTATATTTATAACGAAGACAAGATCAAACCGGAATTCGTTGTCATCACCGAACCGACCGACGGAAATATTTACAGAGGCCAGCGGGGCCGCATGGAGATCCGGGTGGACGTAAAAGGCATTTCCTGTCACGGTTCCGCTCCGGGACGGGGCAACAACGTCATCTACAAAATGGCAGATATCCTCCAGGAAGTCCGGGACTTAAATCCCCGATTAAAAGACGACGCTTTCCTTGGGAAAGGGACGGTCACCGTCTCCGAGATCTTTTATACATCGCCTTCCCGGTGCGCGGTGGCCGACGGCTGCAGCGTTTCCCTGGACCGGCGCCTCACCGACGGCGAAACCTACACGATGGCCCTGGACCAGATACGCGCCCTTCCTTCCGTTGAAAAATACGGCGCCAAAGTTTCCATGTATACTTATGAACGGCCCAGCTATACCGGCCTTGTCTACCCGACAGACTGCTATTTCCCCACCTGGGTCATCCCGGAAGACCATCCGGCTACCCGGGCCATGGTGGACGCTTACAAAGGCATGTATGGTGAACCGAAAGTGGATAAATGGACCTTCTCCACCAACGGCGTGTCCATCATGGGCCGCTACGGCATCCCCTGCATCGGCTTCGGCCCGGGAAAAGAAGCGCAGGCCCACGCGCCGAACGAGCGCACATGGAAGGCGGATCTGGTACGCTGCGCCGCCGTCTATGCCGCGCTTCCCTCTGTTTACTGCAAATAAGCGCCATCAGCGGCTTGTCCAAGCCCTGGCACCGCGCCACAACATCAAAGGAGTTTTTGTTCATGAAAACATTACAGGATCACATCGATCGTTTAAACGCGTTAAATTTTAAAGATATGTACAACAACGATTTTTTCCTCACCTGGGAAAAAACCGACGAGGAGCTTGAAGCCGTATTCGTCCTGGCGGACGCCCTGCGTTTTATGCGCCGGAACAATATTTCCACCAAAGTATTTGAAAGCGGCCTGGGCATCTCCATTTTCCGGGACAATTCCACCCGTACCCGCTTTTCTTTCGCCTCCGCCTGCAACCTTTTAGGGCTTCATCCCCAGGATCTGGACGAAGGCAAATCCCAGATCGCCCACGGCGAGACGGTCCGCGAGACGGCCAACATGGTCTCCTTCATGGCCGACGTGATCGGTATACGGGACGATATGTATATCGGCAAAGGGAACGCCTATATGCACCAGGTCGCCGACGCCGTGACCGAAGGTTACCAGGACGGGGTGCTGGAACAGCGGCCCACCCTTGTGAACCTGCAGTGCGATATCGACCATCCTACCCAGTGTATGGCCGATATGCTCCATATCATCCATGAATTCGGCGGCGCGGAAAACCTGAAAGGCAAAAAGATCGCCATGACCTGGGCCTACTCTCCCTCCTACGGCAAACCTCTCTCGGTTCCTCAGGGCGTGATCGGATTGATGACCCGGTTTGGCATGGACGTGGTGCTTGCCCATCCGGAAGGCTACGAAGTGATGCCGGAAGTGGAAGAAGTCGCCCGGAAAAACGCGGCCGCTTCCGGAGGATCCTTCACAAAGACACACGACATGGACGAAGCGTTCCGGGATGCCGACATCGTCTATCCGAAAAGCTGGGCGCCTTTCGCCGCCATGGAAAAACGGACCATCCTTTACGGCAACAATGATTTTGACGGTATCGACGCTCTGGAAAAAGAACTGCTTGCCCAGAACGCGACCCATAAAGACTGGGCATGCACGGAAGAACGGATGAAGCTGACCAAAGGCGGAAAAGCTTTGTATCTCCACTGCCTTCCCGCCGACATCACCGGTGAAGGCTGCGTGACCGGCGAAGTGGACGCTTCCGTATTCGACCGCTACCGGACGCCCCTCTATAAAGAAGCCAGCTTTAAACCTTATATCATAGCGGCTATGATCATGCTCGCCAAATGCGAAGATCCGGCAGCCCTCTTAAAAGCGCTGGAGGCGGAGCATACGCCGCGGAAACGGATGTAAATATGGATCATCATCGAATCGTCATCGCCCTGGGCGGAAACGCCCTGGGCAACACGCTGCCGGAGCAGGCAGCGGCGGTGAAAATCACCGCCC
>CALWEE010000105.1 GCA_944376975.1 uncultured Lachnospiraceae bacterium | reverse complement strand
GCGCCGTAACCGGTGCCGTCTGCTTGGCCTGCTCCATAACCGACGCCGTTCCCCCGGTCCGCCTGCGCGCCGGCCCGTCTCTGGCTGCCGTCGCATACATATCGCAGGCATCCGGCGCCCACGCAGCTGGTCAGGCTTCCCGTAACGCCGTCCGCCTGCCGGTTGTCGCATATGCCGTCGCCATCCGCGTCCACGTAATATCTGCCGGTCCCGGCGCCCGCCGCGAAAGCCTGGGCCCCCGTAAAGACCATCGTTACCGCCAACATAAACACCGCTATTCTTTTCTTCATAAAACATGCCTCCTGTCCGTCATCTTATCAATTGACCTTTTCATAAGTAATACGAACAGAAAAGCCCGATCCTTTCACGTTTTCGGATTTTTTCCAAAAATTTTTTCAAACGCGTTCAAAATGTTCTCATAGCCGGTGCAGCGGCACAGATGGCCGGATATGAGCCGGCGCAGCTCGTCCCGTGTATACGTCTTCCCGGTGCCGGACAGCTCCACGGCTGTCATGATCAGCCCCGGCGTACAGAATCCGCACTGGACGGCCGCCTCGTCAATGAACGCCTGCTGGATCGGCGTCAGGCCGCCGTCGCCGGACCTTAAGCCTTCCACGGTCAGCACCCGTTTCCCCTCTGCCCATACGGTCAGGTAAATGCAGGAATCAACGGACGTCCCGTCCACCAGTACGGTGCAGGCGCCACATTCGCCCACGCCGCAGCCTTTCTTCACGCTGGTCAGTCCCAGCCGGTCCCGGAGCGTATCCGCCAGGGATTCCCGGATGTCCACCGCCAGTTCCACCTCTTTGCCGTTCACGTTCATATGGATGATCTTAAGCATGGCCGCCGCCTCCCTTCAGGATGTCCGGGACGCCTGCCCGGGCAAGGGCCTGTCTGAGCGCCCGTTCGCCCAGTTCTTTGACAAGCTGGATACGAAAGGTTTTTGACGCCCGCCAGCTGGACCGGGGCGAAACCTCTGAAAGGACATCCCGGCGCAGCCGGGCGAACAACGCCGCGTCGATGGGCCGGCCCCGCAGGGCTTCCTCCGTTTGAAAACACCGGATCGGCGTAGGCGCGGCGACGCCGTAGGCGATCCGTATATCCCGGATATGGGTCTTGTCCGTGTCTGTCCGCGCCAGGACCGCGCAGCCGAGCGTGGCGATCTCCATGGCGTCGCGTTTGCCGTATTTGATATAGGCGCCGTACATATCTTCGTAATCTTCCCGGGCGACGCGGATGTCGGTCAATACTTCCTCCCGGCGGCGTACCGTCCGCCCGGGGCCGGTATAAAAATCGTGGATGGAGATCTCCCGTTCGCCGCCGCTTCCGAGAAGGACCAGTCGGGCGTTCAGCGCTTTCAGCATGGACGCCGTGTCCGCGCTGGTGGCTCCGTTGCATATATTTCCTCCGATGGTCCCCATGTTCCGGATCTGAGGACCGCCCACCGTGCCCGCCGCCTCGCCTAAAGGCGGCAGATATTCCCGGATCAGCGGATCGTCCGACAAGGCTGAAAAGGTCACGGCCGGACCGATATGGATCGTCCCGTCACTTTCCCTTTCCATGCGTTTCAGTTCCCGCATGTCGTTAAGGCTCACCAGGCTGACGCCGGCGAGCCGCCCCTCCCGTATACGGATCAGCACATCGGTGCCGCCGCACACGAGGACGCTGTTTTCGTCCGCCTCCAGCATCCGGACCGCCTCCTCCGGACTTTCCGGATAATAGATATTTTTAAGATCATACATAGGCCGTCCCCTCCGTCTCGATAAGTCCTTCTTTCATGAACCGTTCCACCAACGTCTGAGGATCCAGAGGCAGCGCGTTGAAATGGATGCCCGTGGCATGGAGCAGGGCGTTGCGCACTGCCGGCGCCACCGGGATCGCCGGCGGCTCGCCCAGGGCTTTGTTGCCGTAAGGCCCGGTCTCGTCCGCGATCTCAACGAACGCGGCATGCAGATCGGGCGTATCCATGGCGGTGGGCATCTTATAGTCCAGCAGATCGGCGTTGCGGGGCCGCCCCTGATCGTCAATGATCAGCTTTTCCCCAAGGGCGTAGCCAAGTCCCATGCTCATGCCGCCGTGGACCTGGGCCTCGGCCAGCTTGGGATTGATCAGCCGTCCGCTGTCATGGACGTTGATGATGTCCCGTATCTTTATCTTTCCCACCGGGATATCCACTTCCAGCTCCACGAAGCAGGCCCCTGTGGCAAACGTGTTGTCCTTGCAGTGGCTGGTGGCCTCCGCCGTGATGTGGACCGAATGATCCAGGCTGTAAAAAGCCTCCTCGGCCAGAGCGCCCAAGGTAAGCAGGATGTCCCCGCTTTCCTTATCGACGACCGCGTCGTCCCGGATATCCATGCCATCGCCGGGGATATGGAGCTTCTCCGAAGCGTAGGCCAGTATCTTTGACTTGAACAGCAGGCCGGTCTTTCGGATGGCTTTGCCGCTCACGTAAGTCTGGCGGGAGGCGTAGGCGCCTGTATCAAAAGGCGACACGTCCGTGTCCTGGAATGTCTGTATATGTATCTTTTCCGCGGAAATACCCGTGCTTTCCGCCGCCATCTGGGTAAAAACGGTATCCGCGCCCTGTCCGATCTCCGCGGCGCCCATCTGGAGCTGCATGGAACCGTCCTGGTTCAGGATCATGCGGCAGGACGCCGTTTCCAGGGAAATGGGATGCACGCCGGTCTTGTAGCAGAAGATGGCCATCCCCACGCCCCGCCGGACGGGCCCGGTCTGATGGGCGTAAGCTTCGCGTTTTTCGTCCCAGTGAATGTAAGCCCTGCCCTTTTCCATACAGTCTTTCAGCCCGTAGGAATAGCAGGCGATGCCCAGATGGGGATCTTTATATCCGGCTTTCATGCAGTTTTTCAGGCGGAATTCCAGCGGATCCATCCCCACGGCCCAGGCCATATCTTCGATAAAGGCTTCCGTCCCGAAGTCGCCCTGGGGTATGCCGTAGCCCCGCATGGCGCCGCCGGTGGGGATATTGGTGTACACGGTATAGCTTTTGCTTTCCAGCACCCCTTTGTCCTGATACAGCTGCTTGAATATATTGGCCGCGTTGGCCATGATGGCATGGGCATGGGAGGCGTAACCGCCCTGATTGGAATAACCGGTGAACCGGCGGGCGATCAGGTTCCCTTCCTTATCGGCCAGCCCTTCCAGCTTGAACGTGATGGCATGACGGACCCGCGTACAGCCAAGGGTCTCCTCCCGGCTCAGCTCGATCTTCACCGGCCGGCCGCCCACAAGGGTCGCAAGAAAAGCGTTGAGCGGTTCATACAGAACATCCTGTTTATTGCCGAAGCCGCCGCCCACATAAGGTTTGATGACCCGTATCTTTCCCATATCCATCCCCAGCGCCTGGCTGATGACCCGGCGGACGATATGGGGGATCTGGGTGGATGTGACCACGACGATCCGCCCGGCTTCCATATAGGCGAAAGATACCGGCACTTCCAGATGGCAATGCTGGACGCTCTGGGTCGTGTATGTCCCGCTGACATAGATCAGCCCGCCGTCCTCTTTCAGCCGGTCAAAATCCCCTTCGCCTATTTTAAAGCCGGAACTGGCCACGATGTTGCCCGGCTTTTCTTCGTGGATCCGGGAAGCTTCCGGCGCCATCGCCGCTTCGACGGAAAGAAGGGGCTCGTAAGTTTCATAGGTCACCCGGACCAGCCGGGCCGCCTTTTCGGCGGCAAGTTCATCTTCCGCGATGACCGCTCCGATATCGTCTCCGTAAACCCGTACCCGTTCATTCAAAAGCTTCCTGTCCGCGATATCCTGATGGGACTTTTCCACGGACCAGGGATGTCCCGGAGTGGGAAACTGGATGTCCGGCACGTCAAAGCAAGTGACGATCTTCACCACGCCCGGCACTTTGAGCGCTTCCCGAACGTCCATGGACACCACCCGCCCGTTGGCGATGGTACTGCGGATGACTTTCGCCGTCAGGCAGTTGGCCGGATACAGATCCGCCGTATATTTCGCCGTTCCGGTCACTTTCGCCCAGGCGTCCACCCGTCGTCTGTTTTTGCCGATCTCCATAAAATACCCCCTTTATCATCTGTCATTGACCTTGTTGTTTTAAAGGATACGCTGCCCCCGGACATATTTCGCCGTCAGGGTCCACTGCTCCGACAGGCAGATCAGACGTTCCAGCCGTTCCAACGGCGTCGGCCGCCGGACCGTTCTTATCGCCCGGTCGTCCATGACCAGCGCGTCCATATCGTAGCCCGGCTCAAAACTGCCGGTCTTTCCGAAAAAGCTTCCGCCGCCTTTGGTCCCCATATAAAAAACCTCCCCAATGGTCAAAGGCTTCGGCGCGCCCTCCGTCATATGCCGTAATAGTTTGGAAACCTGCATCGCTTCCAGCATGGCCCGGAAAATGGACAAATGGCAGCCGCCGGCCACGTCGCTTCCCAATCCCAGCAAAAGTCCCGCCTCCATATAGCGTTTGACCGGCGCGATGCCGGAAGACAGGTTCATGTTGGACTGGGGGCAATGGGCGATATAAACGCCCCTTTCCTTCATCAGTCGGATCTCCTTTTCATCGGACCAGACACAGTGGGCCATGACGGCGGGCGTTTCGCCGCCGAAAAGGCCGAACCGGTCATAGGCGTCCCCGTAGGACGACGCCTCCGGCGCAAGCGCTTTCACCCACGCCACTTCATCGGGATTTTCCGACAGATGGGACTGGACGGGAAGCTTCCACTACTTTTGTATATGGGACAGCCCCCGCATAAGCGCGTCGGAACACGACGGTATGAACCGGGGCGTCAATATGGGCCGGGTACGGGAAAAGCGGCCGTCGACCTCTTCAAGCCAGCGCCTTGTCTCCCTGAGGGAAGCCGCCGCTCCGTTTTCACAAAGCGCCTCCGGCGCGTTCCGGTCCATATTCACTTTTCCCACGAACGTGACCAGTCCGGTCCCCTCCAGCGCTTCCATAAGATATTCGGTCGCCTCCCGGTGGACCGTGGCGAACACGCAGGCGCGGGTGGTGGGACTGGCTTTCAGGTCCGAGGCGAAAATGTCATAGGCTTTTTTCGCGTGATCCATATCGGCGTACCGTTCCTCTTCCGGGAAGGCCCGCTCTTCAAGCCACTCCAGCAGCTCCTGATCGGCGCCGGTCCCCCGAAACGCGTACTGGGGCGCGTGAACGTGCAGATCGGTCAGTCCGGGGACGATAAACTGCCCCTTCGTATCGGCGCGGGCCAGTCCCCTGTATTTTTCCGGAAGGACCGGAAAAACCCCTTCGCATTTCCCGTCCACGCAGACAAGAAAACCGTTCTCCACGAAACGCGTCCCATCCGGCGACGGGCAAAAACAGATATCCCCCTGAAGCACAAAGTTTTCCCCCATGCTTTCACCTTCTCTCATATAAAACAGCTCTTTCGATCACCGATGATAACTGTAGATGACATTGCCGGCGGAGGCGATCTGGCGGACCGCGTGCTCCGCGTCATATCCGGAAACGGTGCCGTCTTCCGGATCGGCCATGACGATATAGCCGTTGGTATAGCCTTCCACGACGCACCAGCGGCCTTCCGGATGCTTCACCACAAGCGGATAGCCTTCCGCGAGCATGGCCAGCGCGTCGTCCAGCGCGATGCCCGTCATATCCACCGCCTGGACATGGGGAAGGTTCGCCGTTAAGATCTCCAGCATATCCGATGACGCGATGACCGGATCGCCGGTCACCGACTCATGGTCCATCAGCCAGGAAACAACCGCTTCCAGCTGACCCTCCGCCGTATCAGCCTGGTCGATCTCGTAACCGTCCAGATCCGTTTCCACCACTTCGCCGGGATGGCACAGGGTCTTGCCGCTGGAATCTTCCACTTTTCCCCCGTTTTCCAGCGCCGCCGCGTAAGCCCGGGCAAATGTGCCGTACTTGGTCAGCTGATCTGGTCCGTACACGTAATATCCGGTAAAGCCCTGATCTTCCAGGGCAAGATCCATCGTCGTATCCCTGTAGGCCACCACCGCGCGGGCGGTCTGGACGATGGGCGTATCGTATCCATATTCCCCTGTGGCGATGGCGGTCTCCCGCATACGCGCCCCGGCGCTCATGGTCAGCGCCGACAATGTCTCGCCTTCCGCGTCATAACGGATGATGAAATCATCGTCCATGGCCCGTCCGCTGTTGTCGGCCCGGCTTATGGTCAGGATCCCTTCATCGATCCAGGCGTCCGTGATATAGCCGTTTTCCACCGTATAGTCCCGGACCGTGTTC
>CALWEE010000104.1 GCA_944376975.1 uncultured Lachnospiraceae bacterium | reverse complement strand
TCTCTGGTAATAATCCAGATGGGACATGGAGACCAGACGGTACAGGTTGATCCGTCCCAGATCGTTTTTCGCCAGCAGGATGATATGGTACGTTTTCAGCTTTTTGATGGCGCCGACCGACATATGGCTCAGCTCATTCAGGCCGTTTAAGTCGGTTATCCCGTCTTTTTTGACGCGGGCCAGCAGCTTGAGGAAAATATCCGCCGTGGACTCGGCGTCTTCCACCGCCCGGTGATGGTTCTCCAGGGAACCGCCCACCGCTTCCACCACCGTATCCAATTTATAATTTTTCAGATCCGGCAGCAGGCTTCTTGCCATGCCCAACGTATCCACGACCGTGTACGCCCGTTCCATGCCCAGCCGACGGCCGTTCTCCTTTATGAATCCCATGTCGAACGCGGCGTTATGGGCCACCATGACGCTGTTTTCGCAAAATGCCAGGAACCGGGGAAGGACCGTCTCGATGGTGGGCTGCCCGATGACCATCTCGTCGCTGATATGGGTCAGTTTCTCGATCTCAAAAGGAATGGGCCGCTGCGGATCCACGAACGTGCTGAACCGGTCCACGATCTCCCCGTTTTTTATCTTCACCGCGCCGATCTCGATGATCCGGTCGCTCACCGCGCTGAATCCGGTGGTCTCGATATCGAATACGCAGAATTCATCATCCAGGCTCTGTCCTGCCGGATCGAACACGATGGGCGCCAGATCGTCCACCAGATACCCTTCCACGCCGTAGATCGGTTTGAAATCGGTCCCTCCCACGCAGTGGTTGGCTTCGGTGAACGCCTGGACCACGCCGTGATCCGTGATGGCCATGGCTTTATGGCCCCAGGACATGGCGGTCTTCAGCAGGGCCTTGCAGTCCGCCACGCTGTCCATATCGCTCATGGTGGTATGGGCATGGAGTTCTACCCGTTTGACCGGGCTGTTGTCCATGCGTTTGACCGTGAAATCCGGTATGGTCTTCATGCCGGCAATGGATCCCAGCGCGATGTCGTGATCGAACTTATCGGCCATGGCCACCGCTTTCATACGGATGAACGCGCCTTTTTTCAGATGCTCCAGCACCTCCGGCAGCCGCTCGTTTTTCGTGAACAGCTTGGCCTGTATCGTATCGGTAAAATCGGTCAGGGAAAAGATGACGATCGTCTTTTCGTTCCGTATCTCCCGGGTTTCCAGTTCAATGACTTTCCCCCGCACGATGACTTCGCCGATCTCATCCACGATCTCTTCGATCGGCGTCTCCTCGCCTTCAAAAGGCCGTCCGTAAAAAATATCCGGGTCTTCGATCTTTTTCCGGGCGAAGGTATTGTCCCGGGTATATTTCTTTTCGGTATTCTTTTTCTGCTCCTTCAGCTTATCCTGCTTTTCTTTCTCCGCCTTTTCGTTGGCTTCGTACTCTTTGACGATCTGCTCCACTTCCCGCTGGAACGTTTCTTCCGCGTAGCGGGCTTTCTGCCCGGAACTTTCGCCGTCGTAGGCCACCTGGATATCCACGTCGTATCCGAACCGATCTCTGAAGATCCGGATCAGCTTGTCCCGGATGCCGTCGATCTTGGCCACGGTGATAAAATTGTCCGGCACTGTCATGACCATCGTGTTGGCGTCGATAAAATTTTTCCCGGCGCTTTTAAAGATATTGGCTTCCAGGTCGCTTTCCGAACGCAGTTCCGCTTCAAGACTGTCAAAATATATGCTCATCAGTCGTTCCGGCGTATACTGCTCCGACAGTTCATACTTTTCGATCACCTGGATATGGACGCCGGCAGTCGCGAACAGCTGCTCGCCTATGGCGTCTTCAAGCCGGCGGATGTTCCCGTAATGGATCAGCCGTCGGCTTTGGATATAGATACGCAGCCGGTTCCTGGACCGGCTGGCCGTAACTTTTATGACGACCGCATCTTTTAAAAGCTCAGCCAGCTTTTCATCCAGACGCAGCTCGGGAAATACATTGAAAAACGCCGTCAATGTGACTCACCCCAGTGTTCCAGCTCATCACGGAGCGCGGCGAGCAGCTGATCTTCCGGCACTTTCCGGACGATCTGGCCCTTTTTGATCAAAAGCCCCTCTTTCTTTCCTCCGGCAATGCCGATGTCCGCTTCCCGCGCCTCTCCCGGCCCGTTGACCGCACAGCCCATGACAGCCACCTTGATGTCCAGATCAAACTGCTGCGCCATGGTCTCCACCTGGTTCGCCAGGCCGATCAGATCGATGGCCGTGCGGCCGCAGGTGGGACAGGATACCACTTCGATCCCGCCCTTTCGCAGACCCAGCGCGCGCAGGATCAGCTTGGCCGACTTGATCTCTTCCAGCGGATCGCCTGTCAGGGAAACCCGGATCGTGTCGCCGATGCCCTGGTTTAAGATGAGGGCCAGGCCGACCGATGATTTGATATTGCCGGAAATGAGCGTTCCCGCCTCTGTTATGCCCACATGCAGCGGATGGTCCGTTTTCTTCGCGATCAGCTCATGGGCACGGACGCACATCATCACATCCGACGACTTGATACTGATGACCAGGTTATCATAGTCCATGGACTCAATGAGCCGGACCTTGTCAAGAGCGCTTTCCACAATGCCTTCCGCCGTCACATGCCCGTATTTTTCAATGATGGGCCGTTCCAGGGAACCGCTGTTGACGCCGACCCGGATGGGGATATGCCGTTTTTTTGCCGCGTCCACCACCGTCTTCACCTTGTCGACGCTCCCGATGTTCCCCGGATTGACGCGGATCTTATCCGCGCCGTTCTCGATCGCGGCCACAGCCAGCCTGTAGTCAAAATGGATATCCGCCACAAGCGGGATGTGGATCTGTTTTTTGATCGCCCTTATGGCTTCGGCCGCTTCCATGGTGGGAACAGCCACCCGGATGATATCGCAGCCCGCCGCCTCCAGCGCCAGGATCTGCTTTACCGTCGCCGCCACGTCTTCCGTTTTCGTATTGCACATGGACTGGATGGCGATGGGATGGCCTCCGCCGATCTTCACGCCGCCGATATCCACTGTTTTCGTATGATCTCTGAACATAAACAGCCTCCTAGAATAACTTTCGTACATCATTAAACATGATAAAGACCATCAGCGCCATCAAAAGCATCAGGCCGACGGTATGGACCATGCCTTCTTTTTCCCGGGAAACCGGTTTGCGCCGGATCGCCTCAATGAAAAGAAAGACCAGACGACCGCCGTCTAGCGCCGGTATGGGCAGAAGGTTCATGACGCCCAGGTTCGCGCTGAGCAGGATCGATATGTTGGCCAGGTTCAGCGCCACATCCAGCGCGCCGTATTCCCGGGCCGCCTGATACGTGTCGCCGATCATGCTCACGATCCCCACGGGCCCGGACACATCGTCCACCGTCACCTGCCCGGAAAAGAGCATGCCCAGACTTTTAATGGTCGTTGAGATCCAGTAACGGACCTCGTAAAAACTGTATTTAAGGACACCGAAAAAATCGGTCTTTTCATATTCTCCGCCGCTTAAAAGGATCTGCTTTACGCCGCCGTTTTCTACAGGCGTGACATAAGCGGTATGCTCTGTGCCGTCCCGTTCGTAAACGATCTCCATACTGCTGTGGGTATCGCCCTCAAACAGGATGTAAGCTCTGAATTCTTTATACATATGGATGTCATGGCCATTGACGGACCTTATCACATCCCCTTTTTGAAGCCCGGCCTCGTAAGCCGGACCGCCTGCCTGGGCTTCATAGACGACAGGCGTATCGTAGCCGATCACCGATACGATGAACATGGCGAAAACGTAAGCCAGTATAAAATTGAACACCGGCCCGGCCGCCACCACCGATATCCGCTGCCAGACGCCTTTGGAATGGAACGTCCTGTCCTTATCGGCTTCCGGCACATCGTCGTCGCTGGCGGTATCTTCCCCCAGCATGGCGCAGTAGCCGCCAAAGGGCAGAAGCCTTATGGAATACAGGGTCTCCCCTTTTTTTATCCCGATCAGTTTCGGGCCCATGCCCAACGCGAATTCCGTCACTTTGACGCCGTTTCTTTTGGCCAGGACAAAATGCCCGAACTCGTGGAACAATATGATGATGCTGAATATGATGATCGCGATCAGGATCGTCAATCTACCACCTGCTTTCGATAAATTCGTAAGTCTGCCTTTCGGCGGCCAGTATCGCGTCAAGAGACGGCGACGCCACAGGCGTATGGACCGCCATGGATTCACCGATGATCTCCGGTATATCCAGGAAGCGGATCTTCCGGTCCAAAAATTTGGCCACCGCCCGTTCATTGGCCGCGTTGAACACGGTCGTCATGGAGCCGCCCTGTTCCATGGCCTCATAAGCCAGTTTCAGCCCGGTAAACGTATCCGGATCCGGTTTCTCAAAATGCAGCGACGCCAGGGAAAACAGATCCAGCCGTTCGCCGCCGATCAGCGGCCTGCGTTCCGGATAAAACAGCGCGTACTGGATGGGCAGGCGCATATCCGGCGTGCCCAGCTGGCCGATCACCGCCGTGTCTTCAAATTCTACCATGGAATGGATCACGCTTTCCGGATGGACGACCACCTGGATCTGATCCGGCGCCACGTCAAACAACCAGCGGGCCTCCATGACCTCCAGTCCTTTATTGACCATGGTAGCCGAATCGATGGTGATCTTGCGCCCCATGACCCAGTTGGGATGCTTCAGGGCGTCTTCCACCTGTATATTTTCCAGGTCCTTTCTCGTCTTTCCCCGGAAAGGCCCTCCGGAAGCCGTGAGCAAGATCTTGCGGATCCTCCCCCGGTCCTCTCCGTTCAACGACTGGAATATGGCGGAATGCTCGCTGTCCACCGGCAGGATGCGCGCGCCCTTTTCCTTTGCCAGCGGCATGATCAGATGCCCGGCGGTGACCAACGTTTCCTTATTGGCAAGGGCAATGTCTTTTCCCGCCTGTATCGCCGCCAGCGTGGGCTGTATGCCGATCATACCGACGACCGCGGTCAGCGTGATATCGGCCCCGTCCATGGCTGCCACGGCGCGTAATCCTTCCATGCCGTCAAGGATCCGGGTATCCATATCGGCTATATTGTGTCTTAATATGTCCGCTTTATCTTTGTCCCATACCGCCGCCAGGGCCGGACGGAACCTGCGGATCTGTTCTTCCAGTTTTTTTATATTGGAGCCCGCGGCCAGGCCGACCACTTTAAGATCGTCCGGATAGTGTTCCGCCACATCCAGCGTCTGGGTACCGATGGAACCCGTGGACCCGAGTAAAGCTATTTTTTTCATTCCGATCTCTCCTTCAGACCGCGCCCAGACAGACTGCCATGAAATAGACCATGGGCGCTGTAAACAATACGCTGTCAAACCGGTCCAGCACGCCGCCGTGGCCGGGGATCAGCTTTCCGTAATCTTTGATGCCCGTATCCCGTTTGATCGCCGAAGCGGCCAGATCGCCCACCACCGCGATGAGCGCGCCGGCGCCGCACAATATGCCGCAAAACGCGGTGGGATAATACAGGCTCGGAAGATTTTTCCCGAGCAGGGCGCCGTAAAGCATACCCAAAAGCACCGCGCCCGCGATGCCGCCGACAAACCCTTCGATGCTTTTTTTCGGGCTCAGCTTCGGGGACATCTTATGCTTTCCGATCAGCATGCCGACACAGTAGGCGCATGTATCGTTCCCCCACGCGCTGACAAACACCAGCGGCAGCAGATACAGGCCGTCTGACATACGCCGGATCTGATACATATGGGTCATCAGGACCGGGACATACAAAAAGCCCGTCAGCGCGAAACTGATCTGGGAAAGCTTATACCTTGGAAATGTGAAAACGTAAATGGCGAAAAAGACCATGAGCGCCAGGACGATGACCATCGGCTGGCCTTCCTCGATATACAGCCAGGTTACCGTCAGATAGATGGCGGTCAGGAAATATCCGGACACACCTAAAAGGGACCGTTCCATGCCCATCGTCCGGTAAAGTTCAAATAAACCGATAAAAGACAGTGCCGCCACCACGGCGAACCATACGCCGCCGCCGATGATGATCGTCGATACGGCGATCGCCAGGAGGACGATGCCGCTGATCAAACGCGTGATAAACATGTGCCCCTACCTCCTCTAAATACCGCCGTAGCGCCGCTCTCTTCCATTATACTGGCGGATGGCGCGGATTAATTCGTCTCTGTTGAAATCAGGCCACAAAACTTCCATAAAACAGAACTCCGTGTAAGCCAGCTGCCACAAAAGGAAATTGGACAGGCGCTGTTCTCCGCTGGTGCGGATCAGAAGATCCGGGTCGGGAAGCCCCGCCGTATCCAGATAAGAGGCGAACGTCTCCTCCGTGATTTCTTCCGGCCACAGGACGCCCGCCGCCGCGTCTTTCGTCATGCGGACCATGGCCCGCCGCATCTCGTCCCGGCTTCCGTAGTTGATGG
>CALWEE010000103.1 GCA_944376975.1 uncultured Lachnospiraceae bacterium | reverse complement strand
CTCGCCGGACTCAGGTCCGTGAATATCGCGACAAAGACGCCGGCTCCCAGCGCGAAGACGCCGAAGACGACAGCGGCGATGGAACCGCCTTGCCGGCCGGCGGCGCGAAATCCCAGGATACCGCCCAATATCTCGACGATCCCGTTCAGGATGATCACGAGCACAACGGCGCCGACGAGAAAGTCGGTCAGGAGGGCCGGAACGCCCATCTCAAGGATAAGGCCGATGTACATGACGCCCGAGATCAGAAGGATGACGCCGAGGACCAGCATCAGCGCGGATATGACGCGCAAAAGTGTTTTCATAGCTTGATTCCCCTTCAAAATACGTGCTTTTGTGATATATATACGTGAAATATTGTATCATGGCCCTGTGGAAAACACCAGAGATTTTCTTGCGGTGTCTTTTATGAAAAGTATTGACATTTTCCAAAAGTTAGCATATACTAACCATGAAATAGGAAAGAAGCCGATCAGAAAGGAAGGATTTTATGGAGCCGTTGATCTTTTTGCGAAATGGCGAAGAAGGAACGATACGGCGCGTGGGAGGCGCCTCTGAGACACGTCGGTTCCTGGCCGGGCTCGGATTTGTGGAAGACGCCAGGATAAGCGTCGTATCCCGGGTCAACGGGAATCTCATCGTCAACATAAAGGACTCCAGAGTGGCCATCAACGAAGAGATGGCAAGAAAGATCCTTGTATGACACGGTAAAGGGGAAGAAAGGAGGATCACGATGACATTACGGGATGCGTCGGTCGGATCGACGGTCGTTGTCGCCAGGATCGAAGGTGAAGGCGCGTATAAACGCCGCATCATGGATATGGGCATAACAAAAGGCTGTGAGATCTACATCCGAAAGGTTGCGCCCCTCGGAGATCCGGTGGAGATAACCATCCGAGGCTATGAGCTTTCTCTGAGAAAACAGGACGCCCAATGTATTCAGGTGACAGGAAAATAGTCATTTTTTTTGACCATGAGTTATATTAGACTAACTACAGGAGGGTGAAAACATGTCTGTTAAAATCGCGCTTGCCGGAAATCCGAACTGCGGTAAAACGACCATGTTCAACGCGCTGACGGGGGCGAACCAGTATGTGGGCAACTGGCCAGGCGTTACAGTAGAGAAAAAAGAAGGAAAGATCAAACGAAAACGGGCAGGAGAGGAGATCATCGTCACGGACCTTCCGGGCATATATTCCCTTTCCCCTTATACACTGGAAGAAGTCGTCAGCCGGGACTATCTGCTGAAAGAAGATCCGGACGTGATCATCAACCTGGTCGACGCGACAAATATCGAAAGGAATCTGTATCTGACGACCCAGCTTCTGGAGACGGGCATACCCGTCGTCATCGCTTTGAATATGGCGGATCTGCTGGATAAAAATGATATCCGCGTTGATGTGGACAGATTGAGCATGCTTTTAGGCTGCCCGATCGTCAAGACCTCCGCCCTGAAAGGGACGGGCCTGAACGAAGTGGTGGACGAGGCGGTCCGATACGCGAAAAAAACGGAGATCAAGCTGCCTTCCGGCATATTCGGCAAAGAGCTGGAAAAAGCCATCGAAGACGCGAAAGAACAGCTTGGCGCGGTCGTTCCGGTCAATAAGGCCCGGTGGTACGCGATCAAATTGCTGGAAAATGACAGCAAAGCGGAAGAAGGTCTGCCCATCAGCCCGAAGGCGCTGAACGTCATCCGGGGGGACGCCAAAGCGCTTGAGAAAAAACATGACGATGATATGGAAAGCATCGTGACCGACGAACGGTATAAATATATCCAGAAGATCGTCGGGGTAACGGTGAAGAAAGCGGCGCATAAGCTGACGCTGTCCGACAAGATCGACAAAGTCGTTACAAACCGTATACTGGGTATCCCCATTTTTATCGCGGTCATGTTCATCGTGTATTACATATCGGTATCCACGATCGGAACGATCGTGACAGACTGGACCAATGATACGTTTGTCGTCGCCATACAGGACGCGGTCGGCGGTTTCCTGACCAGCATAGGAACCGGCGATCTGGTCATCAGCCTTGTCGTTGATGGTATCATCGGCGGCGTGGGCGCGGTGCTCGGCTTCGTGCCCCAGATGGCCATCTTGTTCCTGTTCCTGTCCATTCTTGAAGACTGCGGTTATATGGTGCGTATCGCGTTTGTCATGGACCGGGTATTCCGCCATTTCGGGCTTTCGGGAAAGAGCTTTATCCCGCTGCTCATTTCATCAGGCTGCGGCATTCCCGGCATCATGGCTTCAAAGACCATTGAGCAGGACAACGACAGACGGCTGACGATCATGACGGCGACTTTCGTTCCCTGCGGCGCGAAACTGCCGGTCATTGCCCTTATGGGCGGCGTGATGGCAAGCTATATCACGGGAAGCTATGAAGCCGGAGGGATCATGGCGCCCCTGATGTATCTTCTGGGTATCGTGGCGGTGCTTGTTTCGGCGATCATCCTGAAAAAGACCCGGCCGTTTTCCGGCGAGCCGGCGCCCTTTGTCATGGAGCTGCCCCAGTACCATCTGCCGTCGGTCAAGACCGTGCTCCTTCATGTGTGGGAAAGACTGAAAGGCTTTATCATCAAAGCCGGTACGATCCTCTTCCTCGCCTGTGTCGTTATGTGGTTCCTTGGCGGATTCGGATTCGCCGATGGCGCTTTCGGCATGGTGGAGGACAGCAACAACAGTCTTCTGGCAGCCATCGGCGGCGTGATCGCTCCGATCTTCGCGCCTCTGGGCTTTGGCGAATGGCAGCCGGTGGCCGCGTCTCTTTCCGGTTTTACGGCAAAAGAGGCGATCGTATCGACGATGGGCGTCCTGGCCAATGTGGGCGAAGAACTTTCGGAAGATACGCTTGTAGTCGCTGAAGCGGTCCGGTCCTGGTTCCCCAGCGCGCTGGCCGCGTTCACCTTCCTTTTGTTCAACCTTCTGGATTCACCCTGCCTGGCGGCGATCGCTACGATGGCCCAGCAGCTCCAGTCCAGGAAATGGTTCTGGTTCGCTATTCTTTTCCAGAACATATTCGCCTATGTTGTGTGCCTGTGCGTATACCAGATCGGACTCCTTGTGCTGGGCGCCCCGTTTACGGCGGGAAGCGTCGTGGCCATCGTCCTGGCGCTCATCCTGGTATATCTGCTCGCGCGGCCGGATCCGTATAAAGACAAAAAAGTTTACGCGAAACGATCCGTCCAGGCGGCAAAATAATATCAAACAGACATTGCGTGATGGACAGATGCTTGTTAATATGGGTATGAGGCGGGGAAAACGCCGCCTTATATCCTGCGAGGAGGTTGTTTTATGATCGTCAATATCCTTATCCTCGGCGCGATCTTACTGTACTGCGCCTATGTGATCCGGCGCCAGATAAAGAACAGGAAAAATCCCGGGGCGGGATGCTGCGGATGCAGCGGCTGCGCCGGATTGGGCGGATGTGCCGGCTGCGGCAAAAGTCCTGACGCGATAAAAGGCGGGAAATAAATATATGGGTGATTCAACCGGTTCCATGATGTATATGTTCGGCGCGGTGATCCTGATCTATTTTATCGGTATGGGCATCTGGCAGATGGGCATATATATCAAAAAGAAATGGAAAGACAGAAAGTAAAAGAGGTCATTTTATGGCGGACGCGATCATTCTGATCCTTGTGGCGGCGATCATCGTCCTGGCTTTTAAAGGCTCCGTAAAACATTTTAAAGGCGAGGGAGCCTGCTGCGGAGGCGGAAAAAACCGGGACAAAGAAGAAAAAGGGTGTTCCTGCTGCCATTGTCCGGGCGGTAAAGAAAGCCCGGCAGATCGAGACAACGAAAAAAACGGAAAATAAAATAAGACAATGTACAAAAAAGGAGCGCTGACCGGTCCTGCCTGTGATGACAGGCGGCCGTCAGCGCTCTTTGTCATACGTTCCGCGCGATCAGAAGCCAAAACGATAGATATTGTAGAAATTGATGAATACGATGATGACCATAAGAAGTATGAACAGCTTATCCACGTTTTCGGTGGATATTTTTTTGTTCACGAAACTTCCGATAAAACCGCCCAATATACCGCCGGCGATCATGACGGCAAGGGTGATGATCTCAAAAGACGGGACGTTGTTGGTCAGGACCGTCTGCAAAAAGCTGCTCAGCTGTGAAAACAGGATGATGTACACCGAACACAGGGCGGCTTCTTTTGTCTGCATGGAAAAGAAGAAACCGAGAACGACCAGGTTGATGGGGCCGCCGCCGATACCCAGGAAACTGGACATCATTCCCAGCAGGAAACCGATGAACAGGCTGATGAACACGTTCTTGAACTGCCAGGTTTTGATCTTGTCTTTCTTCAGGGTATAAATGATCGTGCCCACCGTGATGATGACCAGGACGATGGCCTGGATCAGGCCCACCTGGTTGTCGTTGCCCGTCATCTGCTTGATCTGGTCAAACAGCATCTTGCCGGTGATGCCGCCCGCGCAGGCGCCCAGGGCAAGATAGGTGGCAAGTTTTAAGTCGATGGACGCGGTCTTGTTCTTCAGCGCTTTGTAGACCGAGACCACCGCCATGCTCAATACTGTGCATCCGGACAGAAAGCTGATGCTCGTCACGCTCATGGCGCCGGTCGCGTCCAGTACCGGCTTGATGATAACGCCGCCGCCGATGCCGCAGATGGATCCGGCGGTGCAGGCCAACAGGCACACTGTAAAAAATAATATCTCTAACATCTCTACTCCCTCTCGTTGTGTGTGGTTTAAATAAACATCTTAACCTTTATAGTATAAACGAAAGTAGGAATGGAGTCAAATGAAATAATAATAAATTCGGAAATTTGCAATTAATAAACTAAAAATAAAGATAATTATTGAATAAAAATGCAATTGACAGACAAACAAGGCCGATAGTATAATTGGATTAAAAATGAACTATAGTCTAAAAAGGTATATGGATACAATATAAAAGATAAGTCTAAGAAAAGAAAGGGAGGATGCTTATGACAACAACGACACGAAAACTCAGCAACAAAAGGAAATGGGGATATTCCTTCGGTATTTTCGCGGATACAATGGGATATTCCATGTTTTACTCCTTTTTCTTCACGTTCCTGACATCGGTGGTCGGTGTGAACGCGGCGGTAGCCGGTACGATCAGTTCCATCGGTATTCTCTGGGACGGTATCACCGATCCCGTCGTCGGCTATCTGGCGGATCAGAAGCCCCATCGCCGGCGTAAGCTGATCTTCTGGACATCCTTTCCGTACGCCATTTCTGTTGTGCTGACTTTTGTGGCGGTAGATTTTGGCTCGGTGGGCAACGCGGTCTATTATACGCTGTGCGCGTTATCATTCTGGCTTTTCTATACAACGGTGTGCGTACCCTATTATTCATCCGTTCCGGAGTTGACCAAAGATTATGATGAACAGACCGAGGTGCGGAGTTTTTCGGCATGGATCAATTCGTTCGCCAATCTGATCACGTTATCCTGTCCCATGCTCCTCGTGAATTTCTTCGGGACATGGACACATAATACCGGCGCCGGGTGGACGCTGACGGCGGCCCTGTTCGCCGTGATCATCATCGCGGCGGCGACGATCTGTTCATTCACGCTGAAAGGGGCGGAAAAGGAACAACCGGAGGTTCAGGAAAAAGCGGTTGAAAAGAAATCGCTCGGAACGATCTGCGTGGATCTGATCAAGACATTTATCAAAGTTTTGAGCCTGAAACAGGTCCTGATCCTGTTTACAGCCATTTTATTCTGCAATATATACCGAGGGTTTACTTCCACCGGCTTTACCACGTTTATGATCTACGGAATGGGTTGGGGCGAAGCGAACATCAGTCTTTGTTACGCGATCATGATGGCCAGCTGGCTGATCTATTTCCCGGTGCTGAATCTGGCATGTAAAAAATGGGACAGGAAAGCCTGCCTGATCGGCGGTGCGCTGATCACTTTCGCGGGAAGAACGGCCATCGGGTTCCTTCCGTTCGCCACAACGACGGCGGGCTGTTATATCAACGTATTTTTAAGCAACTTCCTCCAATGTTCCTACCTGGCGCTCATCTTCGCGCTGCCGTATGACCTGGCGGAATTATATGAATTTAAGAACAACGGCGCTCAGGCGGCAAGCACGATCCAGTCCATCCCATTGATGGCGCAGAAGATCGGTTCGGCTCTTGGCGCGCTCGTATGGGGGATCGCGCTGGACAGCTTTGGTTTTGACGGAACGGCGGCTGTTCAGACAGCGGCGGCGACAGATGGTATGGTCAAATCTTTCTGCGGCTGGATCAATTTTATCCTTCCCGCGGGGCTGCCTCTGGAAATGAAAGCCATGGAGACGGACAAGGCCCTTTATGAACAGAGGAAGGCTGAATTTGAAAGATCGGCGGAACTGACAGGGATCTATAACAGCGACGTGTTCCTCAGCAATCCTTATGTG
>CALWEE010000102.1 GCA_944376975.1 uncultured Lachnospiraceae bacterium | reverse complement strand
GAGAAGGATTAGTGGAAGCGGAAGGAAAAACACGACATGCAAAATGGGTATTGCAACGAAAAGGGTGATTTTTTATTCTTACCATGACATCACCAAAATACCTCCATCAGCACGCGTAAGCCAAAACCTTTCTTTTATCTGGAAGAAACGTACATAGTGTAGTATAATGCTTTCAGTGAAAAACAAAAGACAAAAAGGCAGGTTATGATACATGTACAGGATAAAAGATTTTTTCAGGCGGGAGACCGTGTTCTCCATTTCCTTCCTGTTGGCCGTGGTATCCGCGTTCCTGATCCATCCGGATCGGGTCTATCTGTCTTACCCGGATTACCGCACCTTATCCCTTTTGTTCTGTCTCATGATCATCGTGGCCGGATTTCAGGATCTGGGCGTGTTCGCGAGCCTCGGCCACATTTTGCTGAAACGGGTGAAAACATCGGTGAGCCTGTCGCTGGCCCTGGGGTTCCTCTGCTTTTTTTGCAGCATGGTCATCACCAACGACGTGACCCTGATCACGTTCGTGCCGTTTACCATCATGGTCTGCCGCATGACCGGCCAGGAGAAGAACGCGCTGAAATGGGTCGTTTTGGAGACGATAGCGGCGAACCTGGGAAGCATGGCCACGCCCATCGGCAATCCTCAGAACCTGTATCTGTACTCGGCATTTGAAATGACTTCTGGTCAGTTTGTGAAAGCGGTGCTGCCTTACGCGGCGCTGGCCCTGATCCTTCTGGCGGCGGTCCTTCTGACCGGGAAAAAAGAAAAACTGACGGCGGAAACGGTAAAAGAAAAGGCAGATGGATACCGGGAAAACTTTGCCGTAAAGCTGGCCGTGTTCGCGGCCTTGCTCATCCTGTGCCTGCTGGTGGTTTTCCGCGTGCTGCCGTATCTGCCGGTCCTTCTGTGCGTCATCCTGGCCACCTGGGCGGCGGACCGGAAGCTGTTCGGGCGGGTGGACTATTTTCTGCTGTTTACCTTCATATGCTTTTTTGTTTTCATAGGGAATGTGAAACGGCTTCCGGAGGTGAGCGCCCTGCTGGCCAGCCTGGTGGGCGGCCGGGAATTATGGGCCGGCGTCCTTGCGAGCCAGGTGATCAGCAATGTGCCGGCGGCCATCCTGCTTTCCGGATTTTCAGAAGATATACCGGCGCTGCTTACCGGCGTCAATCTGGGCGGCCTGGGCACGTTGATCGCGTCTTTGGCCAGCCTGATCTCCTTTAAGCTGTTCGCGGTCCAGTACCCGGATGAGCGGGGGCGGTTCATGAAAGTATTTACGGTGTGGAACCTGGTGTTTTTAGGGATCCTTGCCGCGGCCGCGGCGTTTTTGGTCGGATAAAAGAACTCCCGGAGGGCCATAAATAAAGGCTTCCGGGAGTTTTATCATGCTTTGTTTTCGGAAGAATGGGGATCGGACAGCGCCTTGATGGAAGTGGCGTATTCCGACGGCGTCATGCCGGTGATCTTTTTAAACTGGCGGGAGAAATAGTGGATGGATGTATAACCCAGATAAGAAGAGATCTGGGTAAAATTCATACGCTGTTCCCGGATCAGCTGTTTGGCCGTCTCGATCTTCAGGCTGCAGAAATGATCGATGACGCCGCAGTTGTTTTTCTCGCGGAAAAGGTTCTGCAGCTGTGTCCGCCCGATCTGGTTGTCTTTGCAGATCTGCTCGATCGTCACTTTGGAACGGATGTGGGTAGCCAGGTACTGGCAGATGCGCTCATACGTATCCGGATGGCTTTTCAGACGGGGCGGCGCCACGCGGGGCGTGCTGGACTGGCGGAGCCGGCGGATCATCTTTACGAGCATCATTTCCAGGTAAAGGCAGATCAGCTGCTCGCTTCCGAAAGGCCGGCTGTCAGACAGCTCCATCTTTTCCAGATAACGGGTGTCCAAAGGCGAAGAAAAGGCCTTTCGGGATTCCCGGATCAGTTCGGCAAGAAGCCGGCGTTCCTCGTCGTTGACGGCAAAACAGCGGTTCTCAAAAAAAGACATCTGAGGGGAATCGGTCTCAAAAGATACGACGATGATATTGGGCGCGATCTGGCCGTTCGCCCATAAATTGTGAAATTCATTGGGCTTGTGGAAAACGATCTCATCTTTTTTCAGGTTAAGATGCTCGTCGCCGGCGGTCACGCAGATGGCGCCTTTGTCCACAAAAAGAAATTCCCAGAAATCATGGGATTCCCCGGCGTAATAAAAGTCGTTCATATATTCAAAATAGTGGACCGTGTAGATCCTGCGGATCGTTATCTCCTGAGCCAGTTCCACATATTCATAAGCCATACTCCGTCAAAACCTCGCTTGTCTTCCTTATTCGTCCATACGTGTATCAGTATAAGGATACCGCATTTTTGACAAATTGACAATAAAAAACACGGGACAAATGGATTTTTGGAAATGTTCATGATATAATTTAATAAATACAGGAGAAGTTGGGGTGATGGATATGGTAAGCCGGAAAATATACGTGAAAAATCCGATCGGAGTCCATCTGCGGCCGGCGGGAGCCATGGCCGAAACGGCGATCCAGTTTAAAAAGTGCGACATCACGCTGGCGGCGGGCGGCCGCCGTGTCAACGGAAAGAGCCTGCTCAGCATCCTGAGCCTGGGCATCAAACAGCATATGACGTTTGAGATCATATGCGACGGAGAAGGGGAAGAAGAAGCGCTGGAAGCCATGGTGCGCTCCCTTGGAGACGACCTTTAAGATCCTGCGGGACAGGAAAAAGATCTGCCGGAATCAGCAGATCTTTTTTTATGTAACTATATGAAATATATGGAAAGGGCGAGGGGGGCCTGACAGCCGGAGCTGTCAGGCAGATGTTATGAAAAAATCAAACTGTTTAGTAATCTCTGTCCTGATTACTATGGTTTTATTATATCGGGAAAATGTGTTCAAATTTTGTCCTCGAGATAAAAGAAATCTAAAGAATATACGGACCGGTTTATATTTTATTAATATCCGTAAGAAACAGGTTATTTTCTGCTTTTTAAATATTTATAGATCAGCGTGTAGGCGAAAAGCAGGAACGGAACGGCGATGGTCAGCAGTACGGACACGCGGAACAGGTCGAAAGCCAGCTCCGAAGACATAAGAGCGAAAATAAGGGTAGCGGCGTACATGGCGATCAAAATGACGGCTCCGATGAGCGCGGCGATACGTTTCATAAAAGATCCTCCTTGGTGTAGATTCGTGTATCCGGCGGATACTATGAGTATTATATCGGGTTATGAAAGATTTGTGAAGACGCGCATACAATGTTCATAAAAGCCGGGAGGAAGACGCGGTGAACCAAAAAGCGGAAAACCTGCTGAACCTGGCCTTGTCGGCCACGACAGAAGAAAGACGGAAATCCCGCATATTGGATGTGGGTTATTCGTCGGAAACCCGCAGATGGGATCTGATCGTCAAATATTCGGGCGATATCGCCCGTTACGAAACCGAGGCGATACGCATCGTCCGACTGTCAAATGAATACGCCATCATAAACGTTTTGGAAGACCAGATCGACATGGTGATCGGATGGCCCCAGATCGAGTACGTGGAAAAACCCAAGCGTCTGTATTTTGAGACGCGTCAGGGGAAACAGGCGTCCTGCGTGGATCTTTTGCAGACGCCTGCGTGGAACCTTACCGGGAAAGGCGTGCTGGTCGGCGTGATCGACTCCGGCATCGATTATACCCATCCGGACTTCCGGAACCCGGACGGGACGACCCGGATCGTGTATCTGTGGGATCAGTCGGCGCGGGGGACGCCGCCGGACCGTTTCCGGTCGGGCAGCGAATGGACCGGGGAGATGCTGGATCGTTCCCTTGAAACCGGGGAGGTACTGAGCGTGGATCCTTCCGGCCACGGCACGGCGGTGGCTTCCATCGCCGCCGGGAGCCAGGGCATAGCGTTTGACAGCGGTCTGATCGTCGTCAAGCTGGCCCGGCCGGAGCCGGATTCTTTTCCAAGGACGACAGAATTGATGGAAGCGGTGGACTATGTCATATCCAAAGCCCGGGAACTGGGCATGCCGGTGGCCGTCAATTTAAGCTTCGGCAACACCTACGGTTCCCATGACGGGACCAGTCTCATCGAAACCTATCTGAACGATATGGCCAATTACTGGAAGACGTCCATCGTAGCCGGAACGGGGAATGAAGGGATGGCGGCCGGGCACACGGCGGAGACGCTGCGGCAGGGAACGGAAAAGCACATCCCGTTTCTTGTCCAGGAGTATGAGCCGTCTTTGAACATCCAGCTCTGGAAATATTATACCGACGCCATCGGCGTGGCCATCGAGGCGCCCAACGGCCAGGTGGCCGGCCCGTTTGACGAGATCCTGGGGCCGCAGCGGTTCGTCCTGGGGCGGACGGAAGGGCTCGTCTATTACGGCGAGCCCAGTCCGTACAGCCGGGCCCAGGAGATCTTCGTGGACCTGATACCGAGGGATACGTTTATCGATACGGGACAATGGGTTTTCCGCCTGCTCCCGAGGCGGATCGTGGAAGGGAGGGTCGACCTGTGGATGCCCGTCGGATCGGCCCGGAATCCATCTACCCGTTTTGTGTACGCGACGCCGGAGACCACGCTGACCATACCGTCCACCGCGTCGAAGGTCATATCGGTGGGCGCCTATGATCCGGTGAACCGGACGTTCGCCGATTTTTCCGGACGGGGCTATACGCGCATGAACGTCCAGGTCAAGCCGGATCTTGTCGCGCCAGGCGTGGGCATGACGGCGGCGTCCCCGGGAGGCGGACGGACCGTCGTATCCGGCACGTCCTTTGCCGCCCCGTTTGTCACGGGAAGCGCGGCGTTGCTCATGGAATACGGGATCGTAAACGGCAACGACCCGTATCTTTACGGTGAAAAAATCAAAGCCTTTCTCATACGGGGAGCGAAAGCGCTGCCCTTCGCTTCGGAATATCCCAATCCCATGACCGGATACGGCGCCCTTTGCCTGAAAGACAGCCTGCCGGTGGAATAAAGATCGGAAGGGCAGACATACTAACGTCAGTATGTAGCATAGATAGGATGTGGAAAGGGTGAAAGAAAACGGACAGCTCAGCAAGTGGCGCCGGCATCTGTCCGGTCTGACCCGGGACCGGGCTTTTGAAGGCTACGCGCCGGAAAAGGTCTGCCTTTTGCTGGCGGACGAGGCGGATACGGTATTTAAAACGACGGTTTCCGAAGGGGAATGGGTATGGAAAGGCCAGGTCATCGGTGAGCCGGAAGGCGCGGGAGCCTGTATCCACGCCAGCATTACCGGCGTGGTGGAGAGCGTACGGAAAGTGACGGTGGCGCCGGGACAGTTCCGGGATGAAGTCTGTGTCCGAAGGCAGAAGACGGGCGCGCCCAGGCAGCCGTTCGCGGAAACGGACAATGACAGCGCGCCCGGGGAACGTATGCGGATGATGGGCCTGGATCCGGACCGGATCCATCCGGCCCGTCTGGTGGTGGTGAACGGCGTGAGCGACGCCCTGTATGTGACCAGCGGTTATCGCCTGATGATGGAAAGTCCGGCGAAGATCGTGCTGGGCGCGTTGACGGCCGCCCTTTTGTCCGGGGCGGAACAGATCCGGCTCTACATCAATGAAGACGATTTTGAGGCGATCGCCCGCATGCGCCAGGCCATCTTAAAATACGGGCAGCCCGCGGACAGCCGGCAGATCTTTGGGATCGTCCCGATGCGTTTCCGTTACGACTGCTTCAGACGGTGGAAAGCGTATCTGAAAAAACAGGAGAGGGCAGGAGAAAGCCTGTGCGTGTCCCTGGCGGAGGCGGCCGCTTTATACGACGGGTTTTACGACGGCGAGCCGTTGACGGAGGTGGGCGTGACGGTCTCCGGGGCGGTGTCGGAACCGAAAAATCTGTGGGTCCCGGTGGGGACCGACGTGGCGGAACTGCTGAAAAACTGCGGCGGCGTGACGGCCGATCATCCAAAGATCATACGGGACGGCCTGTTGGACGGACCGGCTGTGGATCCCGGGCAGGCGCGGATCACCCGGAAGACAGAGGGGATCTTTGTGGCGGAAGAGGAAAAAGAACGGACCCGCGCCTGTATCCATTGCGGCAAATGCCGGAAGATCTGCCCGGTCCATCTGGAACCGGACCGTATCGAAAAAGCCTGGCTGGACGGAGCGGACGATGAAGCCGTAAAGGGGGCGGAAAAATGTATCGGCTGCGGCGCGTGCTCCTTTGTCTGCCCGTCCAGACGCCGGCTGTCAGAATATATCCATCAGGCGAAAAAAGGCAGGCGGGCCTGCCTGCCCCCTTTAAAGGACGGGGAACGGGGCGCTTATGTGTTCCTGGATGGGAACAGGATGGAAGCGGGGCGGGTCTTTGAGGAAGCGGGCCATATCAGCCACAGCCCGCCCCATCTGCGGGCCGAGGAGGATATTTCGGTGAAGATGAGC
>CALWEE010000101.1 GCA_944376975.1 uncultured Lachnospiraceae bacterium | reverse complement strand
TCCCTAACGCTCCTGCTCTTTTCATGTTCTTTCTCTCCTTCCGATCTGCCGGCGATCCGGCTCCATATATGTTTATCGACTGATCTGAAAATCTTCCGAAGTCGTAACATATTTATTATAGCAACCTGTTCCGCTTTCGACAATGATAAATGTTTGCCGTTTCCCGCGCTATAGCCGTGACGGGCAAAAAAAAGGCTCCTGAAGATACCGTAAAACGGCATTTTCAAGAGCCTTCTGTTTATGACGCGTTAAGCGCGTATTTTATTATTTCTTTGCCGCCTCCCGTTCTTCATACCGGCGTCCGAGCTCCGGCAGGAAGATCGTGGTCAGGAAGAAAAGCAGCGGCGATATACAGCAGATCTGCAGCGCCATGCGAAGTCCGACTGAATCCATCAGCGCGTTGACGATCACGCTGGCCAATGTTCCGCCGATATTGGCGATCATAAGGATAAACGTGGTCCCTATGGCTACCGCCGCTGTCGAGATCCCTTTCAGTTTCCACGGCACGCCCATGGCGATCGGCACAAACGCGAAAGCGCCGAACCCGGCCAGGAAGAACATGATACACAACACGGTGATATTTGTGGTGGACATGCCAAGGAAGTAGAACAGACAAAGCAGGATGCCCCACGGGCATATCATCGCTTTATCATATCCGATCCATTTTGTCAAAGTCGGCGATACCAGACAGGCCACGAAAGAACCGATCGGTATCATGCCGATGGCCAGTCCGGCCGCGTCCAAGGTCATGCCCGCCATCTCTGTGGCATATGTGGGCCAATAGGTTGTAAACGCGATCCATACCAGCGTTGTGCCCGGCCATCCAATGGCCAGAAGCCATATCTCTTTATGGGAAAGGGCTTCTTTTAACGGGGCGAGGACAGAACCGCCGCTGGAGAGCTGCACCGGTTTTTCCGGATTGTCTTTATACGATACAAACCACACGATCGTTACGATCGCCGCGATCGCGCCTAAAAACAACATAACGTTTTTCCATCCGCTCAACGCTGTCAGAAGGGCGGTCACACCGGCCGTTCCGATAACCTGGCCAAATGTGGAGCTGACTTCCTGAAAACCATTGACAGACTGGATCTTCTCTGTCGGGATCCATGTGCCTTTTACCATGGAGATGGGGCCTGCGTACGCTCCGAGAAAAACAGCCAGCAAAATACGTCCGAAAATGATCATGGCCGCTCCTGTGGCGAAGCCATGCAGAAAACAGGCCGCTGTCCGGCAGATCCTTCCTGTCTGGCCGCCATCGCGTACCTATGCCCGTCATTACAGTTCTCAAAACGATACCCTTTTCAGTGACTATCCGGTTTTCGTTTGCTTAAAAGGCACACGCATTCTGTATGTTCGGTCCAAGGGAACATGTCATAGGGCCACGTGCCTTCCACCTGATAATTCCTGCCCCGCAGCCACGCCGCGTCCCTGGCCAGTGTTTCCGGATCGCAGGATATATAGACGACCCGTTCCGGTCCCATACGGACCAGAGATTCCAGAAAAGGCTTGTCGCTGCCGCTCCTGGGCGGATCCATAAAGACCACGTCGGCCTTTTTGCCCGCCGCGGCCATTTTTACCATGAACTGCCCCGCGTCGTCACAGACAAACCGGATATTTTCCACTTTATTCCGCCGGGCATTGCTGATGGCGTCCCGGACTGCGTCCCGGTTCAATTCCACGCCGATGACGCTTTCGGCCCGATCCGCCGCCGTCATGCCGATGGTCCCGATGCCGCAATACGCGTCAATGACCGTTTCGCTGCCGGTCAGGCCGGCCTGTTCCACCGCTTTGCCATACAGTTTTTCCGTCTGGACCGGATTGACCTGATAGAAAGAACGGGCGGAAATACGGAACGTTTTCTGGCACAGGACGTCTTCGATGTATCCTTTCCCGTAGATCACCTGCTCCCGGTCGCCCAATACCATGCTCGTCTTCCGGTCGTTGATGTTCTGGACGATGGTGGTGATCTGCGGATATTCCTTTCGGAGGGCTTTCACGAAATGGGTTTTGGACGGGAACATGGGCGTCGCCGTGACCAGCACGACCATGATCTGGCCGGTGGCGAAACCGCGGCGGATGAGCACATGGCGCAGCCAGCCCCACCCGGTATCCTCGTCGTATATCTTCATTTTAAACGAACGGGCCAGGAGCCGGATCGTCCCGATGATCCGGTCGGCCGTCTCATCTTCGATCAGGCAGGATTCCACCGGTATGACGTGGTGGGTCCCTTCTTTATAGATGCCGGATATGATGTTGCCCTTCCGGTCTCTGTCAAAAACCCCGTGGACTTTATTCCTGTAATGATAAGGGTCCTCCATGCCCACGATCGGATGGACCGGCCCGAATTTCCCCATGAGTTTTTCTGTCTGTCTCTGTTTTTTATCCAGCTGTTCCCTGTAGGAAAGCCCCTGGTAAACGCAGCCGCCGCATTTTTTCCGCAGCGGGCAGACGTCTTCCCCGATCTTTTTCATAACGGTCCTCCTCTATTTCAGGAATTTCCGGATCAACCGGTCTTTCCAACGCCTGTAAGGCTGATAACGGAAAGGCAGATCCAGCCACGTCTTTTTATCGACGATGCTTTTGTAATGGCTGAACGTTTCAAATCCGGCTTTCCCGTGATAACTCCCCATGCCGCTCTGTCCGGTGCCCCCGAAGCCCATGCGGCTGGTGGCCAGATGGATGATCGTATCGTTGACGCAGCCGCCGCCGAACCGGATATTTCCCATGACGCGGCGGACGTCCTTTTTGCTGGAAGTAAACAGATATAACGCCAGCGGCGTCGGATTCTGTTCCACGATGTCCCGGATCTCCTCCGTGTCTTTGAACGTGAGCACCGGAAGGATGGGGCCGAAGATCTCATCCTGCATCAGAGGATCGTCCATGGTCACATGGTCTACCACCGTAGGTTCGATCTTGTCCACGCCGTTGTCCCGGCCGCCGATCAGGCATTTTCTGCCGTCGATCAGGTCTGTCAGCCGTTTAAAATGCTTTTCATTGACGATCCGTCCATAGGCGTCGTTTTCAAGGGGGGCCTTCCCGAACTGACGGACGATCTCCCGGCGGATATATTTAAGAAGGGGCCCTCGGACCGATTCCTGGACGAGCAGGTAGTCCGGCGCCACGCAGGTCTGTCCCACATTCAGATATTTGCCGAACACGATCCGCCTGGCCGCCGTCTTCAGATCGGCGGAGGCGCAGACGATACACGGGCTTTTCCCGCCCAGTTCCAATGTGACCGGCGTCAGATGGGCCGCCGCTTTTTCCATGACAAGCCGTCCCACCGTCTTTCCTCCGGTAAAGAAAATATAGTCAAAGTCCTGTTCAAGGAGCGCCTGGTTTTCCGCCCGGCCCCCTTCCACAACGGCAGCCACTTTGACGGAAAAGCACTGGCGGATCAGCCGGGCGATCACCCGGCTCGTTTCCGGAGCGTAGGCGCTGGGCTTGACCACCACGGTGTTGCCCGCCGCGATCGCGTCGATCACCGGTTCCATGGTGAGCATAAAAGGATAATTCCACGGACTCATTATGAGCACGGTCCCGTAAGGCTCCGGCACGCGGAAACTGACCGCCGGAAACTGGGCCAGGGGCGTCAGCACACGCTTTTTGGCCGAAAACCGGCGCACCCGCTTCTCCATATAACCAAGCTCCGCCAGCGTCATGCCCACTTCGGCCATATAGCTTTCCGTTTCGCTTTTCCCAAGGTCTTTTTTCAAAGCCGCGCAGATATCCGGCATCATCTGATAGATGCCCTCTTTCAGGATGCGCAGGCAATTCAGCCGATATTCCGTTTTCCGCGTCGTTCCCGTCCGGAAAAACTTTTTCTGCATCTCCATGATCTCTTCTATACGCATGAACATATCCCCTTTCATTCGTATCATTTTAATGCCCGTCTCCGTCCTTCTCCATACGGATCCGGGGCAGATTCCACTGATAATGGGCCGCCAGCAGACGGAGGACGATGGTCAGCATGCCTCCCGTAAACATGGCGTATACCGCCGGCACAACCCGATGGACATACGTAAAGGCCGCCGCGCCGGCAAGGGAAGCGCAGGCATAGATTTCTTTTTTTAATATAAAAGGCATCTGACCGGCAAGCAGATCCCGGATGATGCCGCCGCCCACGCCGGTCAGCACGCCGACGAAGATCTGCAAAAAGGCGAACCGGTCGCCCATCACCTCGAAGGCCGCGTTGGCGCCGACAACGGTAAAGACGCCCAGTCCGACCGCGTCGCAGGTTACCATGAGCCTTTCATATGCCGCCATGAGCCGGCTGTTGAGCACGTGCTCCCGCCTGTAGATCAGGAGGAAAAGCAGCGTCGCCGTCCCGATGGCGATCATGGTGTAGACCGGTTCCCTAAACATGACCGGCGGTTTGCGCCCGATGATCAGATCCCGTATCAGTCCGCCGCCGCAGGCCGTCGTCACCGCCAGGATGTTCACGCCGAAAATGTCCATCTCCTTGCGTATGGCTACCAGGGCCCCCGCCGAAGCGAACGCGATCGTCCCGATGATCTCGATCAGAAATATGATCTTATCTGAATATAATACAAGCATAGTTCACCTCTTCAGCCGCCGCGTCGCCCGATACAGTCTGTCCAGGGCTTCCGACAGCGTCGCCCTCGGGCAGGCAATGTTGATCCGGGCGAACCCTTCGCCCTCCGGACCGAACATCGTGCCGTTATCGAGCCATATGCCGGCTTCATTATCAAGAAAATCTTCCAGTTCTACTCCAGTCATGCCCATTTTTCGGAAATCCATCCACACCAGATAGGTCCCTTCCGGCTGTATCACCTCGACCTGGGGGATCTTTTCTTTTATGAAGGCCGTCATATAGTCCAGATTATCCTTCAGATACGCCTTCAGCTCGCGAAGCCAGTCTTCTCCGGTACGATAGGCCACCTCGCAGGCGATGATCGCCATCTGGTTCAACGTGCTGTATCCGGTGCGGGACATCTCCGCTTTCATGGCTTGTCTCAGCCTTTCATCGGGGATGATCAGGTTGGAAACCTGAAGCCCTGCCAGGTTGAACGTTTTGCTGGGCGCCGTGCAGGTGATCACCCGTTTTGCCCAACTATCCGACAGGGAAGCGAGCATATGATGTTTAACGCCCGGATAGGTGAAATCGCAGTGGATCTCATCGCTGACGATGATCACGTCGTAATATTCACACAGGCGGGCCAGTTTTTCCAGTTCCTCAATGGACCAGACTCTGCCCACCGGATTATGCGGACTGCAAAAGATTATCAACCGTATATGTTCACCGCGGATCTTATTTTCCAGATCTTCGTAATCCATCTCATAACGGCCGTTCCTGAAAACAAGAGGCGCGTTCACGACCCGACGGCCATTTCTCCGGATCATGTTGCCGAAAGGATAATAGACCGGCTGCTGGATAAGGACGCCTTCCCCTTCCTTCGTAAAGGCGCGGATCGCCAGCGCGATGGCGAACACGACGCCCGGCGTTTTCATGAGCCACTCTTTCCGGATGTCCCAGCCAAAATGCCGGCTCATCCACTGGCATACGGCTTCATCATAGGCCGCGTCCGTATCACTGTAGCCGAAAATGCCGTGAGCCGCCGCTTTGGCCAGGGCTTCCCGGACGGTTTCCGGCGTCTGAAAATCCATATCGGCCACCCAAAGCGGCAGTATGTCCGCCGGTTTTCCCATAGCTTCCTTCATGTCGTATTTCTGCGAATGGGTGCCTTTTCTGTCGATCACTTCATCAAATCTGCTGCTCATTGTCCTACCTCCTGTCCCATTTTAAGAAAAATTATACACTTTTTCCTTTGTTTTTCAACCCGCATATCCGGTCTTTGGGGCGAAAAAAGGGGGCTGCCTTGGCAGCCCCTCAAGGGTACTTTCACACTATACAGACGGGCCGTTTCCCCGGCCGCGTCAGAATGGGCTTCTGTAGAAAGACATGCCGCCCGCCAGCACTTTCACCGACTCAAACCCGCTCTGCATCAGGATGCGGGCGCCGTTATAGGCGCGTATGCCCACGCCGCACCGAAGGACCAAGGTCCGGTCTTTCGGCAGGCCGTCCATCCGCGCGCGCAGCTGCCCCAGCGGAATGTGGAATATGCCTGTCATATTGTCGCCGGCAACCTCCCAGTCTTCACGCACGTCCACGATGGCCATGTCTTTTGTCAGCTCTGCCGGCATAACGAAAGATACCAGCCCTTTAAGGATATTGTCCGCCACGAACCCGGCCATGTTCACCGGATCCTTCGCGGCCGAAAACGGCGGCGCGTAGGACAATTCCAGTCTTTCCAGGTCCCGAACCGTCCCTTTCATGCGCATCACGGTGGCGATGGTGTCGATCCGCTTGTCCACGCCGTCCACGCCGACGATCTGGGCGCCCAGCACCTTGCCCTCCATATCGAAGATCAGCTTGATGATCATAGACGTCGCTCCCGGATAATAAGACGCGTGG
>CALWEE010000100.1 GCA_944376975.1 uncultured Lachnospiraceae bacterium | reverse complement strand
TCTATAAAGGAAAAAGCGTGAAAAGGAGAAGCACAGTGAACAGACGAGAGACATTGGATATATTCGCGAAAGAAGTGGAAGACATCAAGGCGGACGGCCTGTATAAAGGCGAGATCCCGCTGGCGTCGCCCCAGGGAGCCGGCGTGACGACGCGGGACGGCAAAAAACTGCTGAATATGTGCGCCAATAATTATCTGGGACTCGGGGACGATCCGGAAGTGATCGAGGCGGCAAAAGCGGCTTACGACGACCGGGGATACGGACTGGCTTCTGTCCGTTTCATCTGCGGGACACAGGACATCCACAAACAGCTCGAAAGAAAGATATCCGAATTTCTTGGCACGGAAGATACGATCTTGTACGCGTCCTGTTTCGACGCCAACGGCGGATTATTTGAAAGCCTCCTTACGGAAAAAGACGCGGTCATCAGCGATGAACTGAACCATGCCAGCATCATTGACGGCGTGCGGCTCTGCAAAGCGAAACGGTTCCGTTATAAAAACAATGACATGAACGATCTGGAAGCCCAATTGCGGGCGGCCGATGAAGCCGGCGCCCAGATCAAGCTGATCGCCACGGACGGCGTTTTTTCCATGGATGGGATCATCGCGAACCTGAAGGGGATCTGCGATCTGGCGGATACCTACGGCGCCCTTGTCATGGTGGATGACAGCCATGCCGTCGGTTTTGTCGGCGAAACAGGCAGAGGTACGCCGGAATACTGCGGCGTATCCGGAAGGGTCGACATCATTACCGGTACATTGGGAAAGGCCCTCGGCGGCGCGTCAGGCGGATATACCAGCGGCAGAAAGGAGATCGTTGAACTTCTCCGTCAGAAAAGCCGGCCGTATCTTTTTTCCAACACTGTACCGCCGGCTGTTGTCGGCGCCAGCCTGAAAGTCTTTGAAAAACTTGAAAAAGATACGGCCCTCAGAGACAGCCTGGAAGAGACGACGGCTTATTACAGGGAGCAACTGACGGAAGCCGGTTTCGATATCATTCCCGGCACCCATCCCATCGTGCCTGTCATGCTCTACGATGAGCATCTGGCCGCCGCTTACGCGAAAAAAATGCTGGAAAAAGGTATTTATGTGGTCGCCTTTTCTTATCCTGTCGTACCGAAGGGAAAAGCCCGTATAAGGACCCAGGTATGCGCCTCCCATACAAAAGCGGATATCGACCGGATCGTCCAGTGCTTTAAAGAAACACGCGAAGAATTGAAATAGGCTTTCGACTTTCCTCAAAATGTGATAAAATCAGGATAGGCTTTGGAACGTTCAGGAATAAAAGTCCGGCTGGGTGGAAAAACTGTTCCATACGGCGAAAGATCACGTTATCGAGGAGGAAGTCTCTATGAAAAGATATGGGTTGGGCCCGCTTGTCATTACGGTCACGCTGCTTTTTTCATGGGCTGTCCTGACCGCCTGCGGCAGACAGGACGCTCAGACTGAAGAAACACAAACGACCTCAAGCGCGTCTGAAGACGTCTATACGATGGATGCCATGTTTATCCAGGCAGACCAGGTTTTTGAAGGACAGAGCCTTTTTGTGGACACGGAAAACGACATGCCATTCTGCGCGGTTTTTCCGGAAGGCGAAGTTTATGACGAGGAAGGCGGCGCTTTGGCCGAAGAAGATATACAGCCGGGGAATGTCTTTCGGTTGTATGGCGATGGCATCATGCTGGAATCCTATCCGGGCCAGTATCCCGGTATCGTGAAAGCCGAACGGCTTTCCGAAGGAAAACCGGAAGATGTGCAAGCCTATCAGGAACTTCTGTCGTCCATCATCGTTGAAGCGGATCCTTCCGTTCCGGCTTCCATGGATGTTCAGTATTCAACGGAACTGGCCGCCGTATCCATGGTCTCTTATCAGGGCGGTTACACATGGAATTACACCGATGAAAACGGCGAAGACGTATCGATCATCGCGTGCGGTTCCCATATCCTGGAGGCGCAGGATCTGCCGACGATCACCGATCCTTCCGTGACTGAAGCTACGCTCCGGTTTTCGTCGGATCCGTCGCGGGTGGACGTCGTCTGCTGGACCTTGTCGCAAAAAGACGGTTATACGAGTGAGAACGTGCCGGAGAGCGAAGCGGCGGTCTGTGAAAAGAACGCGGAAGGCGATCTTATCGTATCCGACCTGAAACCGGGACGGATCTATCTTGTCACGGCGGAATGGGACAACGGCTCACAGGCAGAATACGGTTTTGCCACAGCCATGGAATAAACAAAAGGTAGCGGGGGATATACGTATGAAAAAAACAGTATTTGTCTTACTGGACGCGTGTCAATATGAATCGGCCACGCGCAATCTGGGTTATCTGGAACATATGATCGACGCCGGATCAGCGGCGAAATATAAAGTCAAAGGCGAACTGCCGTCTTTATCCCGGCCCATGTACGCCACGCTCATGACCGGCCTTCCGGCTTCGTCTCACGGCATTTTATGCAATGAGATCGTAAAGACTCTCACGTGCGACAGCCTGTTTTCACTCTGTCAGGCCCAGGGCGGCGTCACCGCGGCGGCGGCCTATCACTGGATGAGCGAGCTTTACAATGTCAGTCCCTTTGCTGTTCCGCGGGACCGGATACGGCACGGCCAGGGCGGACATATTGACCACGGCATTTTCTACTGGGAAGATATGTATCCGGATTCCCATGTTTTTTCAGACGGTGAATATTTAAGGAAAACATATGACGCGGATTTTACGCTGATCCATTCGATGAGCATTGATTATATGGGCCATCAGCACGGGTGCGACAGCTCGGAATATGAGTTGGCGGTCTCCAACGCCGGCTGTCTCATATCCCGGTTTGTTCCCGGCTGGCTTGAAGATGGCTGCAATGTGGTGGTGACCGCAGATCACGGTATGAACCGGTTTGGCATCCATGGCGGGACAGACGCCATACAGAGGAATACGCCGCTGTATATTTTCAGCGACAAGGTAAAAAACGGCCGTTTTACCGACAGGGAGATCTCTCAGCTGTGGGTGGCGCCTTTGGTGGCCCGGCTGATGGAGATCGAGCCGTCGAAAGCGATGCTCGACCCAAAACAGATCCCCATCGCGTTTGTCTGACGATCGGGATAAAAAAGATAAAGGCACGGACCCGACAGTCTGTGCCTTTAAGTTTGTTGGCGATCTATGGGGAGAGGGTGGCGGGAAGCGCGGCATAAGAAAGCCGGCAGGCAGCTTCATCGGACAGATAACCTTGCCGGACCATCTGTCCGATCACCTGTTTTTGCCTTTCTTTTGCCAGGTCCGGATTTTCCGTGGGCGAATAAACAGACGGCGCGTTGGGGATCCCGGCCAGCAGCGTACATTCTTCCAGGGTCATCGAAGACGGTGTTTTGCAGAAATAACCCTGGCAGGCTTCCCCGATACCATAATAGCCGTCGCCGTAATAGATGGAGTTGATGTACAGCTCCAGTATATCGTCTTTATCCAGCTCTTTTTCCATGTCCAGCGCCATAAAAACTTCAGCGGCTTTCCGGAACAAGGATTTTTCCTGGGTGAAAAACTGGTTCTTCGCCAGCTGCTGGGTGATCGTGCTGCCGCCTTCCACAAAACCTCCGGCCCGCAGGTCGTTGAACAAAGCCCGGCCGATCGCCAATATGTCAATGCCGGGATGATCGTAAAACCGATGATCTTCCACGGCAATGACCGCGTTGATATACATCTCCGGTATATCTTCCAGGGGAACGAACGAGGCGTCATCCCGGATCGATCCGGCCATTTCCTGGATGGTCATCTGGGAAAGGGCGTCTTTATACATACCATATCCTTTGATCATAAAGGTTCCGCTGATGACGCCCGCGGAAAATAAAACAACGGCGAGGAGCATAAGTAAATATTTCAAGATCTTCATAAGACCACCTCCTGATCTAATTCTATCGAAACCGGGGTATTCATTCCATTTCATGTGCTTACATTTTAGCAGGTAAAACTTACAAAGCTGTAAGATGAACCTTAAAAGAACCTTACAATAAAAAAGTTTGTTAAAAAAATAATAAATTGATTGAATTTTTATGAAATAGTGGTAGAATAGTCCTATAAAATTTTACAGGGAGGGCCTTTTATATGAAAAGGATCAAAGCAGGAGCAGCGATGCTCATGGCGGCCGTGTTCATGGCTATGACATTGGCGGGCTGCCAGAAACAGGAAACCGAAAATGGGGAAACAGAAACTGTTGCAGAGAGTGTGGAGACAGCATCAGAACAGGAAGATGCTGATCGTTACGCGGAGCTTGTGGACGACGACAGCGTGTCCGACAAACTCCGCATTTATTTTATGTCCATATCCGTTCCGGAAGGGACCGATGACAAAGCCGGCGACGCGGCCGTGATGATCACGCCGGACGATAAAGTGATGATGATCGATTCCGGCCATCCGGAAAGCAGCGATCAGGTTGTGGATTTCCTTAAAGAGCTGGGCATCACCAAGATCGACGCCTATGTGGAATCCCATCCGCATATCGACCATATCGGCGGTTTCCCGGCTGTGGCGAGCGCCTTTGAGATCGATCATGTTTACCGGACAAACGTGGAGCATACGACGAAGACCTATGAGAATTTTGAACGGGCCATAGAAGAGGAAGGCTGCCCGGTGACCTATCTGAAAGACGGGGATTCTCTGGACATTTTTGACAATATCCATATCGATATCTATCATCCGGAAGAAGAAGTGGTCTATCCCGAAAAATTCCCGGAAGGATCCACTCAATTTTTGAACGACGAATCGCTGACCATGAAGATTACCTACGGTGAGTCGACCATACTGTTCGCGGGCGACCTGTACACATCCGGCGAAGACGACGTCCTGGAAAAACACGCGGACAGCCTGCAGGCGGACGTGGTCAAAGCCAACCATCACGGAAGGGATACATCCAACCAGAAAGACTGGGTGGAAGCCGTTTCTCCGAAGATCGTCGTTGCCATGGACGAAACGATGCAGAGCGCTACGATCGTTAAAAGATATACCAAACAGGGCGCCGATTACTACACGACGGCCATCAACGGATTTGTCCGCGTCGCGATGGATGACGCGAAAAACTATGAAGTGCTGACACAGAAAGGGGAAGCGCTGGATCTGTGATCCAAAAGACGCCATCCTGTGTTTACATTCCGGGCGAAAGATGGTAAAGTGGACATAGAGTTGTTTCCGACAGGATCGGATGACCACGCTGGAGGTTTGGAGAAAAGTGGAATTTAACAGACATACCATAAAAAAAATACTGTTCATCATCACGTTTACGGTACTTCTTTTCTGGGTACTGTATCATTTCTCCACCCTTTTTTCGCTTATACGGAACGTGACCCGCGTATTGATGCCGTTTCTTATCGGCCTCGGGTTCGCCTTTATATTTAATGTCCTGCTGCGTCCTATTGAAGGTTTGTGGAACAGAGCCTGGGCAAAAAAAGAGTCCTACTGGACTAAAAGGCTGAAACGGCCGGTCTGCCTGCTCATCAGCGTGGCGATCATCGGCCTGGCGATCTTTATCCTGATCTTTATCATCACGCCCCAGATCACCGATACGGCCACATCCATCATCCGGATGCTACCGTATTATACGTATCAGATCGAAAGCTGGTGGGATCAGCTGGTTGCCTTTTTCGGAGAAAGAAATATCATGCTCCCCCAGCTGGAGCTGAACGTGACGGAGATCGGGCGCTGGGCGTCGTCGCTTTTATCCAACAACAGCAATGTGTTTTTCGATACGACCATCGGCATCACCACGTCCATTTTCTCCGCCGTGTTCAACGTGATCCTGGCGATCGCTTTTTCCATCTATATCCTGGCGCAGAAGGAGACTTTGACCATTCAGATCAAGAAGATCATGTATGCCTTTCTGCCGGAAAGACACGTGCAGATCATCCTGGAGATATCGGATCTGACCAACAAAACATTCACCCGTTTTGTCACCGGTCAGTTGACAGAAGCCCTTATCATCGGTTTTCTTTGTTTTATCGGCATGGGCCTGATGAACATGCCTTATGCTCCGGTCGTGGCTGTCCTGGTCGGCGTCACCGCGCTCATACCGGTATTTGGAGCATTTATCGGTACGGCGATCGGCGCTTTCCTCATCCTTATGGTGGAACCGATCAAGGCTTTGTGGTTCGTCCTTTTTATCCTTGTCCTTCAGCAGGTTGAAGGCAATCTGATCTATCCGAAGGTCGTGGGCAAATCGGTGGGACTTCCGAGCATGTGGGTATTGGCCGCCGTGACCATCGGGGGCAATGCCTTCGGTATTGTGGGTATGCTCCTTGGCGTACCCATCTGTTCCGTGATCTACAGTATTTTCAAGAAAGTCGTGAACAGTCGGCTTATCGCGAAAAAGGAAAACCGTATCCCGGACACCGCGCCTAAAGAAGCCGAAGAAGAAAAAGAAAAACCGCTTCCAAAAGAGCAGTAGGGAAGGGGCTTATGTTAAGATCG
>CALWEE010000099.1 GCA_944376975.1 uncultured Lachnospiraceae bacterium | reverse complement strand
TATATGATGGATGTTTATCAGGAGACAGCCAGGCCTTGCCTGAGCCTGTCGGATCTTGCCTTGTACATCACCTTTTTTCCAAAGCTGACGCAGGGACCGATCGTAAAATATAAAGACATGGCTCCTTTTTTCAGAAAAAGGGAACCGGATCTTGACGGTATACAGCGATTCCTGATTGGATTGGGAAAGAAGGTGCTGTTGGCGGATACGCTGGCTTTGACGGCGGATGATATTTTCGGCTTGCTGGGAAGCGGCATGGACGTGCCGACCGCATGGCTCGGGAGCATCTGTTTTACGCTGCAGATCTATCTGGATTTTTCCGGGTATTCCGATATGGCCATCGGCCTGGGACGGATATTCGGTTTTCGTTTCAAGGAAAACTTCGATTTTCCTTACCGCAGCCAGTCGGTGACGGAATTCTGGCGCAGGTGGCATATGTCTTTGGGCGCGGCCTTTCGCGACTATCTTTATATCCCGTTGGGCGGAAACCGGAAGGGCAATGTTTACGTGAACCTGTTCATTGTCTTTTTAGTGACGGGTATCTGGCATGGAGCCAGCTGGATATTCATTGCTTGGGGGATCGGCCATGGCGTCTGTGTCCTGTTTGAACGGTACGCGTCCAAAAGAACCGCCTGGTATGCCCGTATCCCGTCTCCTGTCAAATGGCTGGGGACGATGTTGGTGGTCAATTTCGGTTGGGTATGTTTTAAAGTGGGCAGCTTTGACGAACTGCTCCGGTATCTGGGGCATATGTTCGGCATCGGCGGCGGGAACGAAACCTATTCTTTCAGTTATTTTGTGACGCCACGTCTGATGTTCCTTGTCATCGTTTCTGTTTTTGGCATTGCTTTTTTGGGCAATAAAAAGATCCAGGACAGACTCCGCGAATGGCAGGAGGGTTCCGTTTTGTTCAACGCCGCGGCCTGCGTGTTTATCCTGATCGTCACGGTGTGCAGCCTGATGGCCATTGTTTCCACAAACTACAGCCCGTTTTTGTATTTTCAGTTCTAGGAGGTGATCGGATGAAGCTCGTAAGAAAACTGTTTATCGCCGCGCTTGTCCTGATCTGGCTTCTGCCGTTGGCGTTTTTTGATTTTGAGAAGGAAAGCGTTTCGGATATCGACAATCGGATGCTTACGGAATGGGACTTTTCCCAGAGCGATATAACGGCCATGGTAGACGATTATATCAAAGACCGTATCGGATTTCGGTCGGAGATGATCACAGGTTATACGCTGCTCAACGATACCTTGTTCCACGAGATGGTCCATCCGACATACACCTATGGAAAGGGCGACTATGTGTTTTTTAAAATGTCGGATGAAACGGTGGACGAGACGTTTCTGGAGGCGTTTGTCCTTCAGCTTTTAAAGGTACAGACCTATTGTGAAGAGCGGGACGTTCCGTTTATCTACTGTATCAATCCGGCGAAGACGACGGTGTACAGTCAGTATCTGCCTCAGGGCTACCATTATCAGGGAAAGTTCCTGGAAACATTTGAACAGCTTTTGGAGTCATATGGTATCCATTACATTTCCAATGCCGAACTGCTCATAGAGAAAAGTGAGGATGAGCAGGTCTTTGATGTCCAGTACGACGCGGGTCACTGGAATGATCTGGGCGCGTTTTACGGGACGAATCACATCCTGGAAAAGGTAAGTGAGTATTTTCCCAACGTTTCGCCCAATACGCCGGACGATTTTAACATATCGACCCGGCTGCAGACCAGCCTGAAAGTTTCCGAATTTCCAATCCATGAAGAAGTGCCCTATTATGAAGATAAATATGCCGATCGGATCGTTGAATTAACGGAGGCGTACAGCGGCCTGAAAATGGACGCGGATTACCATTCCTTCCGGTATCTGGTCAATGAGGCCGGCGAAGGGCTGCCGCGGGTGTTGTTTTTCCAGGGCTCTTACCTGAATGAACGCCATCGTTTTTTCGAGTCGGATTTCAGTGAATATTACGCTGTGCATAATTATGAGAATTTTCTTGACTTTGAATATTATTTTAATATTTTCCAGCCGGACTGCGTAATATTGGAGACGGCGGAATACGCCACGAACAGCGATTATTTCGATTACGATACGATGGTGGAGACGGTATATGCTCCGCCTTTGGACAAGGAAAAAGCGCGGAAGCTGGATGTTTCCTTCACGGAAGAAAAGGACGGCAGTCTGCTGACGTTGAGGTTTGACGCGGAAATGGATGGCCGCGCCCTTTATCTGGAAACCGGAGGCCATGTGTTTGATATCATGGAAGATGAGGACGGCAGCGTTTTCTGTACGATCGATGTGAAATATTACGATCCGGAAGACGTTACGGTATGGATCGGCGACTAACTGTAAAAATGTATGATAAAAGAAAAAAATTCCGGCGCGCCCGCTTTAAGGCGTATGCCGGAATTTTTGCGTTATCATTTACGGTTGGCCCGCATCCGTTGTTTGGTATCCAGTATTTTTTTGCGCATCCGGATGGATTTGGGCGTCACTTCCACCAGCTCGTCGTTCTCGATGAAATCCAGGGCTTCCTCAAGACTGAGGATCTTCGGCGGCGTCAGCTTCAGGGCGTCGTCGGAACCGGAAGCCCGGGTGTTGGTGAGCTGCTTTTTCTTGCAGACATTGATCTCGATGTCGTCGCCCTTGGGATTCATGCCCACCACCATGCCGGCGTAAACTTTTTCACCCGGTCCGAGGAAGAGGGTACCTCTTTCCTGAGCGTTGAACAGACCATAGGTGATCGTTTCACCGGGTTCAAAGGCGATGAGAGAGCCCACCTGGCGGTAGGCGATATCGCCCTTGTACGGACCGTATCCCTGGAAAAGGGTGTTCAGTATGCCGTTGCCCTTTGTATCGGTAAGGAACTCGCCCCGGTAGCCGATGAGGCCTCTGGACGGGATCGTGAACTCCAGACGGGAATAGCCGCCGCTGGCTTTGGACATGCCGGTCAGTTCCCCTTTCCGCATGCTCAGTTTTTCGATGACGATGCCGGTAAATTCTTCCGGGACGTCGATGACCGCGGTCTCCATGGGCTCAAGGCGTTTGCCGTTTTCATCGGTCTTGTAGATGACTTCCGCTTTGCTGACCGCGAATTCGTATCCTTCCCGGCGCATGTTTTCGATCAGGACAGACAGGTGCAGTTCGCCGCGGCCGGAAACTTTGAAGCAGTCCGTGTTGTCCGTTTCTTCCACCCGCAGGCTCACGTCCGTGTTCAGTTCCCTGAAAAGCCGGTCCCGCAGATGACGGGAGGTGACATATTTGCCTTCCTGGCCCGCGAGAGGGCTGTCGTTGACCATAAAGTTCATGGATATGGTCGGTTCGGAGATCTTCTGGAAAGGTATGGCCTCCGGATGTTCCGGCGAGCACAGGGTATCGCCGATATGGATATCGGAGATGCCGGAGATGGCCACAATGGAGCCGATGGTCGCTTTTTCCACTTCGATCTTGTTCAGGCCGTCAAATTCATAAAGCTTGCTGATCTTGACTTTGCGGAATTTATCCGGATCGTGATGATTGACGATAACGGCGTCCTGGTTGACCCGTATCGTTCCGTTGCTGACTTTTCCCACGCCGATGCGGCCCACATATTCATTGTAGTCGATGGTGCTGATGAGCACCTGGGTGGGAGCGTCCGGATCGCCTTCCGGAGCCGGTATGTGATCGATGATCGTTTCAAAAAGCGGTTTCATGTCCCGCGAACCGTCGGAAAGCTCCAGCATGGCCACGCCTGTTTTGGCGGAAGCGTAGACGAAGGGGCAGTCCAGCTGTTCATCGTTGGCGTCCAGGTCGATGAGCAGTTCCAGCACCTCGTCGATCACTTCGTCGGGCCGCGCCTCCGGCCGGTCGATCTTGTTGATGCACACGATGACCGCCAGATCCAGTTCCAGCGCCTTTTTCAGGACAAACTTGGTCTGGGGCATGGGGCCTTCAAAGGCGTCCACCACCAGGACGACGCCGTCCACCATTTTAAGGACGCGTTCCACTTCGCCGCCGAAGTCCGCGTGGCCGGGCGTATCGACGATATTGATCTTTGTATCTTTATAAAAAACGGCGGTGTTCTTGGAAAGGATGGTGATCCCCCGTTCTCTTTCGATGTCATTGGAATCCATGACCCTTTCCTGAACGACCTGATTGCTGCGGAATACACCGCTTTGCTTCAGCAGCTCGTCGACCAGTGTTGTCTTCCCGTGGTCGACGTGGGCAATGATCGCGATATTGCGAATGTCTTCACGTTTAATCTTCATAGAATATCCTTCCGTTCTGTAAATAGGATGATCGACCGACAACTTTTATATTCTATCATACTCCAATGAATTTTCAAGAAAAATTCCGAGGTTTTTGTAAAAGGCCGGACAAACCTCCCGCATGGAAGGGAGTATTGTTAAGGACCGGCGGATCCTGTCGATGATTGATGATTTATTTGCCTGTCAAAGTATGTTAGCCTTACTGGTGTTAAAGTTCTAAATCTGATACAGTCCGAATAAATATAATTGAGATGAAAATTCTTGGCTAGAGAAAGGGGAATATTCAAATGGCGGATAAAGTGCTGGATAACAATCAGGTGACGATCGTGGGCGTCGTGGACTCGGAATTCAGGTACAGCCACGAAGTTTTCGGGGAAGGGTTTTACATTGTGGAGGTCGTGGTCCAAAGACTGTCCAATATGGCGGACCGGATCCCGCTTATGATATCGGAACGGCTCATTGACGTGACGCAGGATTATATGGGCAGGACGCTGGAAGCCCATGGACAGTTCCGGTCGTACAACAAGCATGAAGAAGGGCGGAACCGGCTGGTCCTTTCCGTATTTGTCCGGGAAGTGGAAGTCCTTGACGAAGCGGAGGAAAATGTGAAACCCAACAGCGTTTTTCTGGACGGATACATATGTAAGCAGCCGGTCTACCGCATGACTCCGCTGGGACGGGAGATCGCCGATCTTCTTCTGGCCGTGAACAGGCCTTACGGAAAATCCGATTACCTGCCCTGCATATGCTGGGGGCGCAACGCCCGTTTCGCGGGGAAATTCCAGGTGGGGACCCATATCCACCTCTGGGGGAGGATCCAGAGCCGGACGTACCAGAAACGCCTGGAGGAAGATAAAGTGGAAAAACGGACGGCCTATGAGATTTCCGTGAGCAAGATCGAATGTATTGAATAAAATGTAAGATCACGGCGGATTCCCGGCCAAAAACGGTTGACGCGGATAGATCATTATGGTATTACCTATATTATAATGAGGTGAAGAAATGGCAGAAGGACAAATCAAAGTATATTATGGCGAGGGCAAGGGGAAATCTACCGCGGCTCTCGGACAGGCAGTCTACTATGCCGGCAGAGGGAAAGAAGTCTTCGTGATCCAGTTTTTAAAAGGACGGCTGAGCAGCGATCTGGACTATCTGACCAGGCTGGAACCGGAACTGAAGATATACCGTTTCGAGAAAACGGAAGAGTTTTACAATGACCTCTCGGAAAAGGAAAAAGAAGAAGAACGTATCAACATACTCAACGGCGTGAATTTCGCCAAAAAGGTACTGAAGATCGGAGAATGTGACATACTTGTCCTGGACGAGCTCCTCGGCCTTACCGATCTGGGCATCCTGTCAGAAGAAGACGTGCTTCAGATGCTGGACATGAAAAATGAAGGTATGGAACTGATCCTGACCGGCCGTACCCTTTCGGAAGCGGTCCTGGAAAAGGTGGACGCGGCTTTTGAGATCCGCGCCGTCAAGCCGGAAGGGAAAGCGGCGGAATAAGTTGACATTGTCAGTCAGAAATGCTAATTTATAAGAAACAAGATATGTGACGAATGACGAAGGAGGGGCATTATGGCTATATTTGAAGGCGCCGGCGTTGCCATCGTGACACCGATGTACGCAGATGGCAAGGTTAATTTTGAAAAACTGGGTGAACTGATCGACTATCAGATCGCCCATCATACAGACAGTATCATCATCACAGGTACGACGGGAGAATCTTCTACCCTTTCGGAAGAAGAACATGTGGAGTGCATCCGGTTCGCCGTACAGCATACCGCCGGACGGGTCCCGGTGATCGCGGGAACAGGTTCCAACTGCACGAAGACGGCGATCGAACTGACAAAGGAAGCCGAGAAAGCGGGCGCCGACGCGGCGCTTCTTGTAACGCCCTATTACAATAAAGCGACGCAGATGGGTCTGTTCACCCATTTCAAGACCATCGCGAAAGCGACAGACCTGCCCATCATCCTTTACAGCGTAAAGAGCCGGACAGGCGTCAATATCGAGCCTCAGACGGTCGCCATGATGTTCAACGAGTGCGACAACATCGTGGCCATTAAAGAGGCGAGCAGCGATATTGTCCAGATCGCCGACATCTTCCAGATGACGCAGGGCTATATGGATGTTTACGCGGGCAAGGACGATCATAACGTTCCGATCTTGTCTCTGGGCGGAAAGGTCGTTATC
>CALWEE010000098.1 GCA_944376975.1 uncultured Lachnospiraceae bacterium | reverse complement strand
GTCAATGTGTATTGCCTTAAAGCCGATCATTTCACAGGCAAAGAACGGGCTTAAGGCAAATTTCAGGTGGAAAAGCACGGGCGCGGCCGCTTTCGCATAAGATGAAATAAAGGCTGCGATCGAGGTGCCGTCGCGTGCAATCATTTCCCAAACCATTGAGCGGCGAAGAAGAAGCGCTGTATCTGAAAGAATATGAAAAGGGAAACAAAGAAGCCAAAAACATACTGGTGGAAAGAAATCTGAGACTCGTGGCCCATATCGTCAAAAAGTACGCGGGAGCCGGGCGGGATATGGACGAACTGATCGCGGTGGGTATCGTCGGCCTGGTAAAGGCCGTCAATACCTTCCGGCCGGACAAAGGAAGCCGGCTGGGGACATACGCGGCCAGATGTATCGACAACGAATTGTTGATGATGCTCCGGACGGAACGGAAACTGGCGCGGGAAGTGTCCCTTTATGAACCCATAGGGACAGACAAAGAAGGCAACGAGATCGCCTTTATCGACGTGGTGGAGGACGCCTCGGCGGATATCGTGGACAGTATGGTCCGTTCGGAACATATCCGGAAAATGTACGCCTTCATTGAAACCGCGCTCACCCGAAGGGAAAAGGATATCATTTATATGCGTTACGGCCTGTACGGCAGCGCGGAAAAGACACAAAAAGAGATCGCGGAGCAGATGGGGATATCCCGGAGCTATGTGAGCCGGATCGAAAAAAAGGCGCTGACCAAACTCAGGCAGTGTTTCTGAAAAAACGGGAGGATGATAAACGTGAAAATTTCGGTGGTTGTCAGCAGCCGGACAGGAAATACCGCTATGCTGGCGGAACAGGTACGCCATGTGGCGGAAGAAAGACTGGGCGCCGGAAGCTGTCTTTATTACGGCGCGCCGGATACGCGCGTGCCGGACGGCGATCTGATCTTTGTCGGTTTCTGGACCGACAAGGGGACCTGCGATGAAACGATGGCGGCTTTCCTTGAAAAGCTGTCAGGGAAAAAGATCTTTCTTTTTGGAACGGCCGGTTTTGGAGGGAGCGAGGAATATTTTGAACGGATCCTCCACAATGTGGCCGGCCGGATCCCGGAGGGCAACACGGTCATCGGGACCTATATGTGCCAAGGGCGCATGGCGCAGGCCGTGCGCGCCCGATATGAGCAGATGGCGAAGGAAGATCCGGGCGACGCGCGGATACAGGCCATGCTGGCAAACTTTGACCAGGCGTTGGAGCATCCGGACGAGACCGATCTGTGCCGTTTGACCGAAGCCGTGGAAAACGTGCTGAAAGAGGCGTAAGATCATGATCCATATCTATCACGGTGACGGAAAAGGCAAGACGACCTGCGGCATGGGATTGTGCCTGCGGGCCGCCGGGGCCGGAAAGAAAGTGCTGATCTTTCAGTTCATGAAGGACGGCCGTTCCTCGGAACGGGCGGCGTTGGGACAGGTGAAAGGCATCACGTTGATGGAGGGGCCGGAAAAGGTCCGGTTTACAGGCGCCATGTCCCCGCGGGAACGGGACGCTTTCGCCGCGTATTGCAGGGAACAGCTTCAGGTCATTAAAAAACGGGTGGCCACGGAAGCGTTTGACCTTGTTTTTCTGGATGAAGTCCTGTACGCCGTATCCAAACAGCTGATCCCTGAGACGCAGCTTATAGATATGCTGCGCGCCCTGCCGCCTTCCGTGGAATGGGTGCTGACCGGACGGGATCCGGGAGGGGACCTGCGGGAAATGGCTGATTATATATCCGAGATACGAAAAGAAAAACATCCGTACGATAAGGGGATAAAGGCCCGGATCGGCATAGAATATTAGGAGGGGACCATGTTCGAGGACATACATTTTATCAAACCGGCAGACATTGAAAAACGGAGCATGGCGATCATTGAAGAAACGCTGATCCGGTCGTCCGGCGAAGAAGGCGCGGACCGGTCCGCACTGTTAAAGCGTTTTTCGGAAGAAGAATTGGCGGTCGTCAAACGGTGTATCCATACATCGGCGGATTTCGATTACGCAAAGAATCTCCGGTTTTCTCCCGGAGCCTGTGAAAAAGGGATGGAAGCGCTGAAAAAGGGGGCCCATATCGTGACCGACACGACCATGGCGGCTTCCGGTATCAATAAGCGGGCCTTGGCCGCGTTCGGCGGGCAAGTCCACTGTTTTATCGGTGATGAAGATGTGGCTGAGGAGGCGTCAAAAAGAGGGGTTACCCGGTCGGCTGTCAGCATGGAGAAAGCGGCCGGACTGTCTGTCCCGCTCATTTTCGCCATCGGGAACGCGCCCACGGCGCTGATACGGCTCTATGGACTGATCCGGGAAAAGAAAGTCGCCCCGGCGCTGGTGATCGGCGTGCCGGTTGGTTTTGTCAACGTGGTCGAATCCAAAGAGCTGATGATGAAAGCGGACAGGCCGTATATCATCGCCAGGGGCAGAAAAGGCGGGAGCAATATCGCGGCGGCGATCTGCAACGCCTTGCTTTACGCGGCGGACAAAAGATAAAGACGGAGGGAAAAGATAATGGAACGTATTATCCTTATGGTCATCCGGTCGTTGTTCAAGATACCCGGATGGTTCAGAAGACTGTTCCGGTACTGCAAAGATACCGGGTTTGAGACGTATGGGGACGACGTGCGGTATGAACTTCTTCAGGAGGTCACGTCAAATGTCAACCGGGCGGGAAGAGTCCGGGTGGAATGTTACGGAAAGGAAAATCTCCCGAAGGAGAACGGCTATATCCTGTTTCCCAATCACCAGGGCCTGTTTGACTCGCTGCTGTTTTTCGAGACCCATGGCCGGCCCTTTTCCCTCGTGATGAAAAAGGAAACGGAAAACTGGCCGCTGGTGAAGCAGATCCGCATCCTTCTCCAGGCCAAGCTGATGGACCGGGAGGATCTTCGTCAGTCCATGAAAGTGATCCGCCAGGTATCGGAAGAAGTCAAACAGGGCAGGAACTATCTGATCTTTGCCGAAGGGACAAGGAGCCGCAACGGCAATGAGCTGCTCCCCTTTAAAGGCGGCGCGTTCAAAAGCGCGGTCTACGCGAAATGTCCCATTGTACCGGCGGCCGTGATCAATTCGTTCATGGCGTTCGACCGTCATTCCATCAAAAAGATGACCGCGAAAGTGTGCTATCTGAAACCTTTATATTATGAGGAATATAAAGGTATGAAAACCAGGGAGATCGCCCAGATCGTGTCGGACCGGATACAGCAGGCGATCCGGGAACACAGCGACGAACAGTCTTGACTTTACCGCCTTAAAATGGTAATATGTAAACGTACGGTTTATGAATTTACAGTATTAAAGGGCGGCGGAGAAGAGTATGAATAAAAAGATTAAAACGCCGGCGGTGGAGACCCTTTTCAAGGCGATCATCAGCCTGGAAAATGTGGATGAATGTTTTGATTTTTTCGAGGACCTGGCGACGATCAATGAGATCCTGTCCCTGGCTCAGCGTTTTGAAGTGGCGTCCATGCTCCGTGAGCACAAAACATATATGGAGATCGCCGAAAAGACCGGAGCTTCGACAGCGACCATCAGCCGCGTCAACCGTTCTTTGAATTACGGGAACGACGGTTACGACATGGTGCTTGAACGTATCAAAGACACGCCGGAAGAAAAACCGAATAAAGCGTAACGACATCAGAGGCTTTTTGACAGGATCAGAAAGCCTTTACTGCTGTATAGAAGGGAGGAAGTCATATGGAGTCCAGAGCGATAAAGATCCATTCACGGTATTCAGGAAAGGTGGCCATAAAGATCATTCCCGGCCATTTCGCCACTACCCATTCCCATATCAATTATTATATTGATATCACGTCATTGAAGATACGTCAGACAGAGGCCTTGGAGGCGGCCCGTTGCCTGGCGGCCCATTTTTCGGTGAGCACGCCGGTGGATACCATTGTCTGTATGGACGGAATGGAAGTGATCGGCGCGTTTTTGGCCCAGTGCCTGACGGAAAACGGTATCCATTCCCTGAACACCCATAAAAGCATGTACGTGGTCACGCCGGAGACCGATGTCAATCGGCAGATCATCTTCCGGGACAATGTCCAGAACGCCATTTTCAATAAAAACGTCCTGCTTCTCCTGGCGTCCGCGACAACGGGCAAGACGGTGAAGCAGTGTATGGACTGCATCAATTATTACGGCGGGCGCGTCGTGGGCGTCTCCGCTGTGTTCAGCGCCCTGCCGGAGATCGAAGGGCAGAAGGTCCATTCGCTTTTTTCCACGAAGGATATTCCCCAGTATCAGGCTTACGACGTGGGTGCCTGTCCCTATTGTCAGAAGCATCAGAAACTGGACGCCATCGTGAACAGTTACGGCTATTCCAGATTGTGATAAAAGATATCAAAAGATCCCTGTAGGACCGCGTGGCCCGCGCAGGGATCTTTTAATGACGGCGCGCCTGGCGGCGATCACCGTTTCTTCTCGTCTTTTTCGGGAAAAGGAAACTGATCGATCAGCTTTTCGATCAGCTGTTTTTTGAAGTAGACGTCCAGCGACAAAAGGGAGACGGTGGCGAAAAGGCGAAGCTGGCCGTCTTCGTCTTCGCCCGTTCCTCCAAACAGGGAAGCGGCTTCATCGCCCGCCTGCCGGATGTCTTTATCCAGACGGTCGATCTGGTTTTTGAACATGCTCAGTACGCGGCCGTATATATCGGCGAAGGAAAGCCCTTCCGAAGCGTGGAAATACCGGTCGGTCAACGGCGTCAGCAGCTTTTGGATATCGTTGATCGACAGGATGTTCTTCAGGTAATAAATAAAAAGAAGAAGATACATATGGTCTTTGGAATATTTCTTCTTTTCCGGCGGCGGCAGCAACCGGTTCTTGGCGTAATTGTTGATCATGGTCTTGGTCAGGATCTTGTCCGACTCATACCGCTTGGACTGGGCCAGCCGGCTGTCCATGAAAGTGGTGACCTGATCCATATACAGGTCGATATTGGGAAGATCGGCATCGGTGATATACTCCCAGCCTTTCATATACGCGAGAAAGTCTTCGATGATGGCGTCAATGCTCTTTGTTTCTAAAGGTTCTTTATGTTCCATAACGTTTACCCCTGTTGTGATGATCGGCCGAAAGGGCCGGTATTTCAAAATACTACTTTTATTATAGCGTATCCGCTGTCAAAGTCAATCGCGTAATACGAAATCTGGTTTTTGATACTACATGAGCGGGAGCGCGCAGGCTTACTCCTTGCTTGTAAGCCGTCGGAAGATATGATATGATGAAGGCACGCTCAGGAAAAGAGACGATGGAAGATGAAAGATAAGTATGGAAGAAATATCGATTATATAAGGATATCGGTGACCGACCGGTGTAATCTGCGCTGTCGTTACTGCATACCAGACGAGCAGGCGCCGGTCCTGCCAAAGGAGCAGCTCCTGTCTTTTGATGAGATCGTAAGATTTTGCCGCGTCCTGCCGGAACTGGGGATACACCGGGTCAAACTCACCGGCGGGGAGCCGCTGGCGCGGGAAGATACGCCCCGGCTGGCCGCCGCCATCAAAAAGATCGACGGGATCTTTCAGGTCACGCTGACGACCAACGGGACGCTTCTTGCCGAAAAAATACCGGCGCTCGAAGCGGCAGGCGTTGATGGGGTCAACGTGAGTTTGGATACATTGGACGAAGAACGTTTTCGCGCCCTCACCCGACGACCGTACCTGGGCAGGGTCAAAGCGGGCCTTGAAGCGCTGAACGCGTCGAGTATACCGAAGATCAAATTAAACTGCGTGCCTTTGGAGGAGATCAACGGCGATGAACTGGAAGACATCGCCCTGCTTGCGAAAGAGGGCCGCATGCCGGTCCGGTTCATTGAGATGATGCCGGTGGGAAGCGGACGGGAATGGACGATGATCCCGGAAGCGGCGGTGAAAGAGCGGCTGGTCGCCGCCTTTGGACCCATGACGCCGGTGGAAGGCCGTCTGGGCAATGGACCGGCGGCTTACTACAGGTTTCCCGCGTTTTCAAACCCGGTGGGTTTTATCAGCGCCATGAGCCACGCCTTCTGTGAAGACTGCAACCGGATCCGCCTGACGCCGGATGGGTTTTTACGATCCTGCCTGTTTTACGGGAACGGCGTGGACTTGAAAACGATCCTCCGTGAAGAAAACGATGACAGACAACTGGCGCGGGCGGTCCGTCAGGCCATATGGGAAAAACCAAAGCGTCATCCGCGGGGGCCGGCCGGAGAAGACCGGAAGATGTATCAAATAGGAGGTTGAGGATATGAAAAGCCGAGTGGTGCTCATTCCATGCGAAAGCTATCAGCCGGAGGCGCTGGACGCGGCCGTGGCGGAAGGGTTCCGACTGTGGGGCGGGCCAAAGGGCCTGGCCGTTCCGGATGAGACGATCCTTTTTAAAGCCAATCTGCTGAAGCGGTCCAGACCGGAACAGGCGGTGGTCACCCATCCCGCGCTCATGGAAAGCCTGGCCGGCTATTTTCGGAGAAACGGCTTTTGTCATCTGGCATACGGTGATTC